>JAGLTA010000151.1 GCA_023135505.1 Candidatus Parcubacteria bacterium
GTTTATCCAAGAAGAGAAATCAAGAATATTTAAAATTGCAATAAGAATTGCTCCTATAATTGTAATTGCATAAACAATAATTTTTTGCTTCATTTTTTTTTATTAAAATTATCCACAAAGAAACAAGCCAACTAAAAAAATGACATTGGTTTTTAAATAAACAAAAAAATTGCGCGACAAAATTAAACTCGTTAATTTACATTGGAGCCATATTAAAAACATTTATCCTAATAAATAAAAAAATAAGTCGTCTTATAAATATATAAATTTTTTTATAAAACAAAGAATTGTTCAGAAAGTTTTGGTCAACAAAAAAACAACGATTGATAAATTTTTTTGTTTTAAGATAGTTATATTTAACAAGTAATAATAAAAACAAAAAATTATTTAAAATTTTTTGAGCAAACCAAAAATAATAACAACACTTAATTTTTTCTTGCTTTAAAATAATCATATTTCGTAAAGTAGTATAACTAATTATTTACTACATTGTAAATATAGTTATAATACTAACATATCACTATACTCTGTCAAGTAATTTTACCTTAATATTAAGCAAAAAATGGGCAAATCAAAAATTATTATTTACTTTTGATTACTTTTATACCTTATTTTTTCGCCCATACCTCTGTCGAGACACCTTTATAACGGTGTCTTTTTTTGCTTCGTTTCCTATAAGCTCAATGAGTGGCAATGACTGAGCCGAGTCCGGACGAGCGGCTATTCCGCCGACAATCAATTTATAAATCATCGCATAATTTGGCTGAATCCTTAAATCTTCCAATTCATAATAAGGAGCAAACTCCTTTTCTAAAATTTGCGCGTCCGCGCTTCCTGTTCGGAAAACAATCATGGTGCCGACATTGCCGAACACCGCTTGTCTGACACTGTTTGAAATTTGATCAAGATATTGATGAGCCAAAATTAAATTTAAACGATACTTGCGCGCTTCAGAAAGCATCGAGGCAAACGCGTCCGTAGCAAAACTTTGAAACTCATCCACATAAACATAAAAATCAGACCTCCCCTGCTCTTTCACTGTTTGCCGCGCCAAAGCGGCTAAATACAGCTTGGTTACAATAACAGAGCCAAGCAAATCCGCCCTATTTTCACCAATGCGTCCTTTGGAAAGATTGACTAATAAAATCTTTTTTTGGTCAATAATCTCTCGCATATCAAAAGAGCTTTTGGGACGACATATAATATTGCGCAACATCGGGCCGGCTAAAAGCTGGCCGACTTTATTTTGAATCGGCGATACTACTTCACCTGCAAAACGCTCGCTCCAAGACGCAAACACCTCGACCCAAAACAGCCTTACCATCGGGTCTTGAATCCGCTCCACTACCCTGCCCCGAAAACGCTTGTCTGAAAGCATTTGATAGACATGAGCCAGCGTGCTTTGCGGCCAGTCAAGAAGCGCGGCCACTGTATTGTATAAAACATATTCTGTGCGCGGGCCCCAAAAATCACGCCAGATATGCTTAAAAACAGAGATGAGAGCGGAAGCGACAAGCTCTTTTTCCTTGTCTCCTTTCGCCTCTAAAATATTAAAACCACAGGGGAAATCAAGATCAGCAGGATTAAAATAAACGACATCGTTTGTTCGTGATTTCGGAATATGATTCAGTAAATCCTCTATTAAATCCCCGTGCGGATCGATTACGGCCACGCCCTCGCCGGCGCGCATATCCTGAATAGCCATATTTTTAATAAGGGTTGATTTACCAGTGCCAGACTTACCAATAACATATTTATGATGACGGCGATCTTCTCTTTGAATTTTTGCAAAACTCACTTCCCTATCCCGCGCCCTTATATTGTAGCCGATAATAATATCATCCATGATTCTCTATTTCTTATATCTTGCGCGATAAAGGGCTACCCAAAGACAGCCCTTTATCAATATGGCTTCAATTTTCACCTTCCAAATTAGTTATTCATTAATTTTTTGTGCTTTTCGCTCATAAACTAATTATCACGACTGAGAGGGGTCGTGGCAAGGATCAGTCCGCCCTCCTCTCTAAGCGAACCTCCGGAGCGCTTTTGGGCCGGCGCCTCGGGAAAATTGTGTCTATTCACATTGTAGCTATATCAGACTAATTGACAAATATCTTGACAGCAGGAAAGCAATGTTTATGATGATGGATAGTTGCATTTTTTGCGCTTGCACCTTTAAAACATAATAAATTCGCCTATCCGCACAAATTATATGCAATATTTGGGCGGTATAAAAGTCGGCGCCCGAATCTAATTTATTTAACTTCTTAAAGCAAAATATATGAGGTTTAGATTTTTTCTTAATGACTTGGACAACAGAGCCAAATCTGTTATTAACGATGCGATCGCACGCCGAAAGGAAGATGAAATCTGGGAATTAGCCGAACACGGCGGAGTTGAAGTAGAAAAAGCTAAAGACATGGTAGTTGAGGACTTTTTGCATAGACATAATTTTGGCTTTATGGTCGAGTTGTGATTGACAAATAAAAGAGGGCTTAATCCCCTCTTTTATATTTTATCATCCTATTTTGATAAAATCTCTGTGCTTCTCGTTTCTCTT
>JAGLTA010000152.1 GCA_023135505.1 Candidatus Parcubacteria bacterium
CCTATGTATCTCATCTTTTGCATAGAATGTAAAATTTCTAAAAATTTTTTGGCTTAAACATATTAATTTCCCGCTAATTGTCCGCAAGCGGCATTTATATCAGCGCCAAAACTATAACGCTGCGTCACCTTAATTCCTGCTCTTTGCAATATATGTTTAAATTTCTCTATAGCCCGCGGCGACGATGGCTGATATTTTTCAGTCGGATTATAACGGATAATATTTACAACATACAATGGATTATTTATAAGCTTGGATAACTCCTTAGCATGATACTCGCTGTCATTCACTCCATCTATCATTAAATACTCAAACATAACCCGCCTTGAACTATTATTTATATAATTTTCCACGGCAAGCATTAATTTTTTTAATGGATATTTATCGTTTATAGGCATAAGTTCTGAACGAAGCTTGCTGTTTGAAGCATTTAATGAAACAGCTAAATTAATCTGCATTTTCTCTTTAGCGAATTTATTTATCTCATTTATTAAACCGCTTGTAGAAATAGAAATATGGCGCGCTCCAATATTAAATATGTCTTTGTCGTTAATAAGCCTTATTGATTCCATAACATTATCATAATTCAAAAACGGTTCTCCCATTCCCATATACACAATATTAGTGACTTTGTCTGGACCGTTGCCGCTCTTGCGCAAATAGCGCTGCCAAAACAAAACCTGTCCTACTATTTCACTGGCTTCCAAATTTCTTTTATATCCAATTTTGCCAGTAGCGCAAAAATCGCAACCCAAAGGACAGCCGACCTGAGATGAAACGCATACGGTCGCGCGTCCGTCTTTATGCTTCATTAAAACAGTTTCAATATTCGCGTTATCCTGAAGAGTTATTAAAGCTTTCACGGCTCTGCTATTTTCTGAATTAAATATTTCTGATTTTATCTCCAGAGGACATTTAGTATTTAAAACTTTTCTTAGTGGCAGCGGCAATGTTGTGTTGTCGTTCCAGTTAGATATTAAATCCCCGAAGATAGCTTTAAAAACTTGCTTGATGCGAAATTTCGGCTCATCCGCTAAAATTATTTTTATATTTTTTAAATTCATATTTTGGATTTTGTTTTTTACATAAATAAATTTTCTGGATTATTCCTGTCTAATTCCCATTTTAACGGATTATTTCTGATATATTCGCGAATTTTGCCTAATGATTTTTTATCTCGGATAATATGGTCGTAATAATTGCGTTGCCATTGGAATTCAGACAAACCATGCCGATGAATTAATTTTGATGATGTGGTTTTAAACGCGCCAATTAATTCGGATAACGGTTTGATTTTTCGTTCGCACCGTGGTTGTCGTAGGGGCAGGTCGCGACCTGCCCCTACAATATTAATGTCATTTTCAATAATCAATATTCCGTGTAAATGGTTTGGCATAATAATCCATTCTTCTAATTTTAAATAATCATATTGTTCCGCCAGCCATAATAATTGTTTTTTTGCAATTTTTCCTATTTCATTTAAAACCATTTTTCCGTTGATTATTTCGCCAAAATATTCAATTTTATTTTTAACGCAAATTGTCGCGAAATAATATCCATTTGACGAATAATCATAATTTTTCAATCGCATTGATTGACGATTATGGATTTTTGAATTATGATTTTTTTGCATTTTTATTTTTTGATTTAATTGGTTTTATTTATGCCATATTGTAGGGAACGAAAATTTTCGTTCCCTACGAATTTTAATTTTATATAATCGTATTTTTTTATTTATTTTATATTATCCGTAGGGCGGGTTTGAAACCCGTCCTGTTTTAATAAAATTTTTTCCGCGTCAGTTTTTGAATTTTATTTTCAGTATTTTTTATAATTTTTTTCAATTGCCTTTATCCTTTTATCACATTTAAATTTTAAAATAAATTTACAAAATTTCATTATATCATTAGCACCAGACTTTTTGAAAAATTCAATTTTTTTATCATTCTGATATTTAATATTGCTAATTTCTGGAAATGCATAAAATATCCAGAAAGCACTTTGCATGCGACTATGCATTTCTAAAATATTTTTTATATACCATTTATCCGCTTTTCTAAATGATAAAAATATTGAAAGTAAATATTTTATTTCTTCTTGCAAACCTTGAATATTAGAAAGCAAAATTTTATGTTTCTCTTTAGTTAAGCCACTTTTTATTTTCTCTAGTAATTTTTCGCAATTATCGCCAAATTCCTGTTTAATATATTTTATAAATTGTTCATCATTTTGAATATCTAGCGGAGGCTTAATATTTATTAATAATCTGATCGTTGTTAACGAACGACTTAATGCGTCATTTAATAAATTTACAAGTTTATTTTTTGATTTTTTCCATTGCATTTTTTCTTTGTATTCAATAACAAAATACACAATAACACCTGAAATTATTCCGCCTAAAATATTCCAAAAAATACTAAAAATTTGCGTGCTTGTGTTTGGCTCTAAAATAACTAACATTATAATATCTATTTTATCCATATTTTTTAATTATTTTTACTTCTTCTTCCCCTAATCCATATAACCCAAAAATCTGCTCATCAATATCCTTGTCAACTTTCTCAATTTCTCTTTTAATAAAATCCCACTTGTCGGAATTTTCGGGAATGGATTGAATTTGCTTGTTTAAATTTAATATTTTATTTACTAAATCAACTATATCTTTTTGCTGTTTTTTATTGACTTCTGGAATTGGCAAACGAGAAGTTGTAAAATTATCAAAATGCATTGTTCTAATAGCTTTACCAAAAATAAATCTATACACATACCAATTAATTAACTGTGAATGTAATAATGCTACAATAAAATGAGGGTTATATTTTTTATCCAATACGATTTGATTAATAGTGTCAACAATAATTAAATTTTTATTTTCAGAAACGCACGCTGTTATTTTGATATGGTCTGTCGGATTTTCAATATGTGCAACAATATTTTGAACCAACACAGAATTATTTTTTATAAATGCTTGTTCGGAATTAATACTTTTTGAATCAATTTTTCCTTTAATTCCTATTATACCGTCTCGTTGAATTTGCGCGCCACCAATAATATTTTTATCTCCTTTATCTGAAATATACTTTTGCAATATCGCTCCTCGCTGATTTATGGCAATATCGTTGAGCATTATTGAATTGCTTTTTATTTTTTTAGCGATTTCCATTTCTTTGGTAGTTACATTATTTAAGAAAAAACCAAATTTTTGCGCATCTAATTTTTTAATATTTCCTAAAATTATTGGTATAGAATTTTCTACTCTGCCAGAAATATAATTCTTTGATTTTTTATTTTTTCTTAAAATAAAAATTACCTGCTCTAATTTTACCTGTTGCCAAACTTTTCCACAATCAATAATCCCTTCAACATAATCCCAAATATATTTTCTAATTTTTTTATAATTAGAAGCAAAACATAATGCTTTAGGAACTATAAAACCTAAACGCCCGCCGTCTTTTAATAATTCAAAAGCTTTTTTAATAAATAATATCACAGTATCAGTTGAACCGACATCAAAAATTTCAAAATAATTTTTATCTTCATTGGATAAATTTGCTCCATAAGGCGGATTGCCAATTACAACATCAAAACCGCTTTGGTCTATCTTATTTAATTCTTCAGTAAATTCTTCTAATTTTCTAATTTTAATATTTAGTAAATTTTCAAGTTTTTCTCTTTTTTTATTATTAATGAACTGCTTAATATTTTCAGTAATAAAATATTGATTTTTATTTAAAAAAGCTGAATAAATATGATCTATATCTTCCTTGTTCTCTTTCCCTATTATTTTTTTTACTTCCTTATAATCTTCTCCGACAATCATATCTAAACCACCTATTTTTGAATCATTTATTTTGAATGCTCTGCCTTGCTTAATAGTTTTTTCAAAATTTTGCTCTAAATTTTGTGCTTGATAAATTTTAATAAGTCCTTTTTCTTGAAATTTTTTTAATTTTTTAATATTAACGCATTGATCAATCCCTATATTTAAAAATAATTTTGAATTAAACACATCTTTAAACTCCTCCTCCCAATTAAACGGGCGTTTATCTTGCCAATCCTTGCCGAAATATTTTTTCAACTCCTTTTCGCTTCCGGAAATCAAGGAATTGCCAACGCGGACATTGCCAGTCAAGTCTGGCAGCTTCGCTTTTTTATCAA
>JAGLTA010000153.1 GCA_023135505.1 Candidatus Parcubacteria bacterium
ACCTATGTACTCATCTTGTACATTCTATTGACAACTTTAAATTATGTGATAACATAGATAAAAAATAAACCTTAATTATTTTAATTAAATAAATAAGCAGCTTATTCTATTTTTGCTGTTAGTTTTTGTTTAAATTAATAAGCAAAAGCCGCTTGTTTGACTAATAAAAAAATGGCAGAAAAATTTGAACGCACAAAGCCGCACATAAATGTTGGAACTATCGGTCATGTCGACCATGGAAAAACCACTTTAACAGCGGCTATTTTAAAAGTTTTAGGATTAAAGGGATATAAAGCGTCTGATAAAAGCGTTGATCAGATTGACGCTGCCCCTGAAGAAAAAGAGCGCGGAATTACAATCGCGACTTCCCACCAGGAATACGAATCTGACAACAGACATTACGCCCATGTTGACTGTCCCGGACACGCCGATTATGTCAAGAATATGATTACCGGCGCGGCGCAGATGGACGGAGCGATTTTGGTTGTTTCAGCAACAGACGGACCGATGCCGCAGACTCGCGAGCATATTTTATTGGCGCGCCAAGTCGGAGTTCCTTATATTGTAGTATTTTTAAATAAAGTTGACCAGGTTGAAGACGAAGAATTGATTGATTTAGTTGAGCAGGAGATTAGGGATCTTTTAAACAAATATGAATTCCCTGGCGATGACACTCCTATAATTCGCGGATCAGCGCTAAAAGCGCTTGAAAATCCAGAAGATGAAAAATTTTTCCAGCCGATTCTTGATTTGATTAAGGCGGTTGACGAGACTATCCCTGAACCGAAAAGAGATGTTGAAAAGCCGTTTTTAATGCCGATTGAGGATATTTTCTCTATTGAAGGACGCGGAACCGTTGTCACAGGAAGGATTGAAAGAGGAGTTGTAAAAGTCGGTGAAGAGATAGAAATAGTCGGATTAGGAGAAACTAGAAAAACAACCGTGACTGGAATTGAGATGTTTAATAAGCAGTTAGACGAAGGACGCGCAGGAGACAACGCTGGAATCTTGCTTAGGGGAACCAAAAAAGACGAAGTTGAAAGAGGACAAGTTTTAGTAAAGCCGGGAACAGTCACTCCGCATACTGAATTTGAAGGCGAAGTGTATATTTTAAGCAAGGAAGAAGGCGGAAGGCATAAGCCGTTTTTCAAGGGATATAAGCCGCAATTTTATATCAGAACAACAGATGTTACAGGAGAAGTTGTGTTGCCTGAAGGCACGGAAATGGTAATGCCCGGAGATACTGTTAATTTGAACATTAAGCTAATCAGCCCGATTGCGTTAGAAGAGAAGCAGAAATTCGCTATTCGCGAAGGCGGCAGAACTGTAGGCGCAGGTGTTATTGCTAAAATTATAAAATAGATGTAATGTATCACAGCCCCGATTTTTAAAATCGGGGCTGGATTATGATAATTATTTTTTAAAATTTTTATTTTTATAAAACAATGAGCGACACTAAAACAAATAAAGACTCAAAAGATTCTAAACAAGAAAATTCCAGCCAAAGAATCAGGATTAAAATCAAGGCTTTTGACAGCCGCGTTATTGATCAGTCAACAAAAAAGATTATAGATGCTGTTGAAAGGCTGGGCGCCGTTGTAAACGGACCGATTCCGCTGCCTACTGAGATTAAGAAATATACGGTTTTAAAGTCAACTTTTGTGCATAAAGATTCGCGCGAACAGTACGAAATGAGAATTCACAAAAGATTGCTTGATATAATTGATTTTACGCCGAAGATAGTTGACAGTTTAATGAGTTTAACCCTTCCCTCGGGCGTAAATATTGAGATAAAGATGTAAGAATCATTTAAACATATAAACATACTAACATTTTAACAATTTAATTAGAAATATAGGATACAGAGAAGGCTTATTGTAAAATTACTGGCTACGCTGTTAGTCGGTTTTTATTTACTTGAAATTTATGAAATTTATATTAGGGCAAAAATTGAATATGACGCAGATTTTCAAGGACGACATTGTTGTTGCCGTGACAGTTATCAAGGCGGGAGAGTGTAAAATTACGCAAGTAAAAAATAAAGAAAAAGACGGCTATCAGGCAGCGCAAATTGGATTCGCAGGAAAAAAAAGAATGAGCAAGCCGCTGGCAGGAGCGCTAAAAGGTCTGGGCAGTTTTAGATATTTAAAAGAATTCAGAGACGACAGCGCTGAAAAATTTGATTTTAAAAAAGGAGATATTTTAGATATAGAAAGTTTTCAGGCAGGAGACAAGGTTGATGTCGCGGCAGTTTCAAAAGGAAAAGGATTTCAGGGCGTTGTTAAAAGATGGGGATTTCACGGACAGGATAAGACTCACGGAACAAAAGACCAATTAAGAATGCCAGGATCAATCGGAGCTACCGGTCCCGCTCATGTTTTTAAAGGTACTAAAATGGGAGGACAGATGGGAAACA
>JAGLTA010000154.1 GCA_023135505.1 Candidatus Parcubacteria bacterium
TGATTATAAGTAAAGCAGATTCTTCGACTTCGTTCGCTCGTCCCTCGCTCTCTCCGCTCAGAATGACAATTTTCTTTCGCCCCGCCACAGTCTCCGATAGGGACTGCGACGATCAATTCTGCCGCAGTCCCTATCTAAGATTGCGGCACAGCGAAAAATTATTGACACCATATAAAAATCGGTTATAATAAAATTAGCACTCGGAGATTGAGAGTGCCAATAATGATCCATTCGGATTATATAATTTTTTTGAATTAAAAAAATGTCATTTTAAGGCAATCTGTCATTCCGAACTTGTTTCGGAATCTGTCATTACTGTTCGCTATATTATGATTAAGATTAACAAAACTTAAATCTCATAGTTTATTTTGCCGAGTAATATTTAGTAAACAGTAAGCACAGGTCCTGAAATGAATTCAGAGTGACAGTATTTTTATATTTTATAATTCACAATAATTTATTCGCGGCATTCAAATACTATTCGTGGATTCTAATTATATTTTTATGAATAACCAAAAATTTACTACTAAAGCGCAGCAGGCGCTTTTGTCCGCGCAGAACTTGGCGGCGGAAAACAGCAACAGCCAGCTGGAAGCGTTTCACCTGCTTTACGCTTTATGCGCGCAAGAAGAAAGCGCTGTTCGCAGCATCCTGAATAAATTAGGAGTCGGCATTAACGCCCTAAAAGAAGAAATTCAAAGCGAAATAAACAAGCTGCCAAAATTAAGCGGAGGCGGAACCGCGCAAATTTCCGCGTCGCAGGAATTCGCGAAAATACTGAATTTGGCGGACAAAGAGGCGTCTCGCTTTAAAGACGAATATATAAGCGCGGAACACCTGTTTTTAGCTTTAATGCAAATTCCGTCTAGCGCTAAAAAAATCACTGACAAATTTAAAGTTGATTACGACACGGTTTTAAAAATTTTAGCGGAAGTGCGCGGCACTTCGCGAATTACTGACCAAGAGCCAGAATCAAAATTTCAAGCTTTAAAAAAATACGCGTCTAATCTTACGGATATGGCGCGCAAAAAAAAACTTGATCCGGTTATCGGACGGGACCGCGAAATCCGCCGCGTGATGCAGGTCTTAAGCCGCAGAACTAAAAATAATCCTGTTGTAATCGGTGAAGCTGGAACGGGAAAAACCGCGATTATTGAAGGGCTGGCGCAGAGGATTGTTGACGGCGATGTGCCTGAAAGCTTAAAAAACAAAGAGGTTGTCGGCTTAGATTTAGGATCTCTGCTTGCCGGGGCAAAATTTCGCGGCGAATTTGAAGATCGCCTTAAAGCTGTAATTAAAGAAGTAAAAGAATCAAACGGCAAAGTTATCCTTTTTATTGACGAGCTGCATACTATCATCGGAGCTGGCGCGGCTGAAGGCGCGCTGGACGCGTCAAATATGCTAAAGCCGGCGCTTGCCCGAGGCGAATTGCATACGATCGGCGCGACTACAATCAAGGAATATCAAAAATATATTGAGAAAGACGCAGCTTTTGAGCGCCGCTTCCAGCCGGTCTATATTAAAGAACCGAGTATTGAGGAGACCATCGCAATGTTAAGAGGCGTAAAAGAAAAATACGAAGTGCATCATGGAACGCATATTACAGACAAAGCGCTGGTCGCGGCCGCTAACCTTTCGCGGCGCTATATTTCAGATCGATTTCTGCCAGACAAAGCGTTTGATTTAGTTGACGAGGCGGCGTCAGCTTTAAGAATGCAGATTGACAGCATGCCTGACGAATTAGACCAGTTTAAACGGCAGATGCTAACTTTAAAAATTGAAAAAGCTGCTCTTCAAAAAGAAAAAGATGCTGACAGTGTCTCTCGCTTAAAAAAAATAAACAAACAACTTTCTGAACTGCAAGAAAAAACTTCCGTTTTAGAAATTCAATGGAAAGCGGAAAAAGATCTGATAGGCAAAATCAGGAAAAATAAAGAAGAGATTGAAAAGTTGAATTCACAAGCTGAAATCAAAGAACGGCAAGGCGAACTTCAAAAAGTGG
>JAGLTA010000155.1 GCA_023135505.1 Candidatus Parcubacteria bacterium
GAAATGGATTTTGATTTTCAAGGAATAGAAGGCAGATATGTAAAAGTTTTAAAAAATAATCAAATAGAAAAAAGGTCTGTCGGCATAGGGCTTCGCGGGGACGGCGGAATGGTTGAAGTTATTAGTGGACTAAAAGAAGGAGAAGAAGTGATAACTTTTATTAACGCAAAAAAATAAATGATTAAAGTTTTATTGCTGTTTTCAGGCGGGCTTGACTCAATGCTTACGGCAAAAATTTTACAAGAACAGAATATTAAAATAGAATTACTGGCTTTTACGAGTTATTTTTTTAACTCTAATCAAGCGAAACAATCAGCTAAAATTCTGCGCAAGAGAGTTAGAATTATAGACATATCAAAAGAACATTTAAAAATAGTAAAAAATCCGCGATATTGCTATGGATGCGGATTAAACCCATGTCTTGACTGCCATCTATTGATGATTAAGAAAGCTAAGCAAATTTTGAAGAAAGACAAAATTGATTTTATCGCTACTGGAGAAATTTTAGGGCAAAGGCCGATGAGCCAAAATAGTCGCCAATTTCAAATACTTGAAAAAAACGCCGGATTAAAAAATAGAGTTCTGCGGCCGCTGTCAGCGCGATTATTAGAACCGACAATTTTTGAGCAAAAAGGGTCAATTGACAGAAAAAAACTGCTGGCAATTTCAGGGCGATCGAGAAAAGCGCAAATCGCTTTGGCGAAAAAATATAAAATTAAAATATTCCCTTCCCCATCTGGCGGATGCATATTAACGGATCCTATTTTTTCGCAAAGATTAAAAGATCTGTTTAATCATAAAAAAAGGATAAATAAAAATGACATTGAATTATTAAAAGTCGGCAGGCATTTTCCAGCAAACAGCGCTAAAATTATTATAGGCAGAAATCATCAAGAAAATTTGCAAATTAAAAAAATGGCGAATAAACAGGATATTTTAATGGAAATAGACAAAATTCCAGGACCGACAACTTTAATTGTCATTCCAGCGAAAACTGAAATCCAATATGTTATTTTACAAAAAGCTGGACAACTCACAAAACGCTATTCGACCAAAGCGCAAAAATTAAGCGAGGTAAAAATAAAATATTGGCGAAAAAATAAAAAAATAAAAATATTGTCTTTGCGAGGAGTGAATGTAGTGATAGCGGAATGAACGACGAAGCAATCTCATTACTAAGCGAACAAATCTGTAGTTATAAACTTTTTGCGCAAACAACGAAATTGCTTCGTCGCTCTCTCTTCCCCATCCCCAGTTTTTTTATCAAAAAAACTGGGGAGATGTCGCTCGGCTCCTCGCAAAGACAGGAATTTAAAAGCACAAAATTATTTATTTTTTTAAATTTTAATATTTTTTAAATTTTCAAAAATTAGTATGGAAAATTCAATTTTACAAAAACAAGACCAAGAAATTTACAATTTAATTCAAAAAGAAATTAAGCGGCAGCAAGACGGATTAGTTATGATTCCGTCGGAAAATTATGCTTCACGGGCTGTTTTAGAAGCGATGGGAACCGCGCTTTCAAATAAATATTCAGAGGGCTATCCGAATAAAAGATATTACACTGGCAATGAATATATTGACCAAATAGAAAATTTGGCGATTGATCGCGCCAAAAAGCTGTTCAACGCTGAGCACGCGAATGTCCAGCCAAACGCGGGAAGCGGGGCGAATATGGCGGTTTATATGGCGCTTTTAGATCCTGGCGATAAAATTTTAGGGCTTAAGCTTTCCGAGGGCGGACATCTCACGCATGGACACCCTGTAAATTTTTCCGGAAAAATATATAATTTTATCCAATACGGGGTTGACCGCGCAACCGAACGGATTGATATGGGCGAAGTTAGAAAAATAGCCATTAAAGAAAAACCGAAAATGATTGTCGTTGGCGCAACGGCTTATCCGCGCGAATTTAATTTCAAAATATTCAGAGAAATCGCTGACGAAATCGGCGCTTACCTGTTTGCTGATATTTCTCATTTTGTCGGACTGTGTATTGCTGGAATTCACCAAGACGCAATCCCCTATTCTGATGTCGTAATGACAACCACGCATAAAACTTTGCGCGGTCCGCGCAGCGCGATAATTTTATGCAAAGAAAAATACGCTAAAAAAATAGATTCGGCTATTTTCCCGGGAACACAGGGCGGTCCGATGAATCATATTATCGCTGCAAAAGCGGTCTGTTTCAAGGAAGCAATATCAGATGAATTTAAAAATTACCAGCGGCAGATTGTTGAAAACGCGAAAATTTTAGCGCAAACTTTAATAAAAAACGGTTTGCGTATCGTGTCTGGCGGAACAGACAACCATTTAATGCTGATTGACTGCCGCGAACTGAACATTTTAGGCAAACAAGGCGCGAATGCTTTAGCAGAAGCTAATATTTATACTAACTTCAATACTATTCCGTTTGACCCGAATTCAGCGTTTAATCCGTCTGGCATTCGCTTGGGAACCCCTGCCCTTACAACTCGCGGTTTCAAGGGAGAAAAGATGAAAATAGTCGGAAAATTAATTGCTGATATTTTAAAAGATATAAATAATGAAAATTTAAAACAAAAAAC
>JAGLTA010000156.1 GCA_023135505.1 Candidatus Parcubacteria bacterium
TTTTAAAGCTGAGAATTATCTTGCTTCCGCAATACACGATTATATCAGCAATATAATGACAGTTATAACTTTAAGATTAAAGCAGAGAGTTGTTAAAGAGATAGATTTTCGCGCGATGAGAAAATATGATGTTTTTAATAAAAATTCAAAATTGTGCGAATTAAAATGGTTTTCAAACAGTTTTTATATTTCTATTATGATTTCTGGAGCGTTAATATTCAGCGCTTATAATTCGTACAAAACAGAAGGTGTTATAGTTATCGGATTGCTTTTTATGATGTATAGATATTTAAGCAGTATAGGCCGCTCGTTTAATGAATTTGCTTGGATATATGGAACAATAGTAAGAGAAAACACAGCGGTTGTGTCTGCTGAAATTATAAATAAGGAATATGATAAATTGTCAGTCAGGAAATTATATTATTTGCCGAAAAAATGGAGTGAAATTCAGATTAAAAATCTAAGCTTTTCATATAAAGGAGAAAAGACCAAGAAAGGACAATTAGACAATATCTCTTTGCTGATAAAAAAAGAAAAAAAGATAGCACTGATCGGCGAAAGCGGATGCGGAAAAAGCACGACATTCTCTTTGCTTCGCGGACTGCATAATCCAGACAGCGTTGAAGTTTTTTGTGATCATAAAAAATTGAAAAACGGCTTGGCGCATCTTTATGGGCAGATTACTTTAATTCCGCAAGAGCCGGAAATTTTTAACGCCACAATAAAAGACAATATTACAATGGGTGCGAAGATTGATAAAGATAAATTGCAAGAAATAATAAAGATGGCGCGATTTGATAAAGTGGTTTCAAAATTAGAAAACGGACTAAATACAAATGTGATGGAAAAAGGTGTCTCTTTAAGCGGAGGCGAAAAACAGAGATTAGCTTTAGCGCGAGGACTGCTAAGAACAGAAGAGTGTGAATTTTTATTTTTAGACGAGCCGACAAGCAGCGTTGACAGCCAAAACGAGATGGCGATTTATGAAAATATTTTTAAAAAATTTAGAAACAAAACGATAATTGCCGCTTTTCATAGATTAAATTTGCTGCAATATTTTGATTATATTTACTATTTTAAAAACGGAAAAATTATTGCGCAGGGAGAATTTATTGAATTATTAAACGATAAAAATTTTAAAATATTGTGGGAGAATTACAATAAGCAGCCTCAAATTTAATAATTTTTAAATTACAAAAAATTCAATTATGACATACTCTTGACAAGATTATATTATTATCCTATATTAAATCTATAAAATAAATTATGGTAAAAACAAAAATAATTAAATTCTATTCAATCGGTTAGTGTTTTGATTTTTTGGTGTTTAAAACAGAACCGTTCAAAAGCGGTTTTTTTGTTTTTTAAAAATTATTGACATTTGCTGAAAGTTGAAATTCATTTTTCAATAGATGTTAATGATTGTTATAGAATTTCGATTGCTGTTTGACAATTAAATAGACGCGTTAACGAGCGTCAAAATTAACAAATTTATTTATTTTAAATAAATTTGTATTGCAATTTATTTTAAAAAGGTTCTTATAGTTCACGCGTTTTTTTATAGAAATGTGTGGAGAAAATATTAAGGGCGTATGGCGGATGCCTTGACACAAAAAGCCGATGAAGGACGTAGTAGCTTGCGATAAGCTTCGGGGAGGCGGCAAACAACCTTTGATCCGAAGATTTCCGAATGGGGAAACCCGCTCCGTAGCAATACGGAGAGTCC
>JAGLTA010000157.1 GCA_023135505.1 Candidatus Parcubacteria bacterium
ATACCTGTTACTCTAATAGTTAGAGATGATCTGATTGCAGATTTTGCAACGCCTGATTCCACCAGAGGAATAGTTCCTCATAATGTCCATTTTACAGACCTTTCCACAGGTAATCCGACTAGTTGGGAATGGGATTTTGATAGTAATGGAACAATAGACTCGACCTATTACCGCCAAATTCAGTCAGAAATTTCATTTTTTATCGTTCAAGTCAAGCGGAATTACTAAGACATGCAAGTTTTGAAGGTTGAAAATTTTTCAATTTTTTGATAATTTTCTGCGGTGTAATGAATTCTATTTCTTTTTTCTCAAAAGGCAATTCCACATTATTTATATCTAAGGTTGAAAATTCTTTTTCAAGTTCATCAATTGAACCTAACAAATCTTTGAGATACAGTTTGTTCTTAAGATTCTGTATTAAAACAATTTCTTCCGGCAAAAAAAGAATATCATTCGCAACACTTTTCTTACCGTGCAATCTTCTAAACAATTGTTTTAACTTTCGATAAAATTGTTCTGAAATATTATTCGTTCTCTGCGGAATAATTACCTCTGTTTCTCCGTCACTATTCTTTATCGTTATTGGTGTTGCAAATATTTTATCCCAATATTTTTCTAATTGTTTTACCATTGCATCAATTTCTTTTATATAAAATGAGTTGTCTTTATTTTCTTGGATTGATTGTAAAATCTCTTTTAAATTACATTCAATTTCTTGTAATTCTTCACCGGTATTTATTATTGCAGAATCGTTTAAGCCTTTTTTGCCTGTGGCTAGAGCTATTCGCATTATTCTGCGTAATTCATTAAAAATAAATATTTTCTTCTTTAAATGTGATGCTATTACCTTTAATTCTCTATTGGTTACAATTTCTTTCAGAATATTTTTTACCTTTGAAAATCTGCTTTTATTTAAAATTTCAGCAAAGTATTTATTCTCACTGAGTTCAATAAGGACTTTGTATGTTTCTTTTATTTTGAGGTAAAATTCATATTTAGCACAATCAAATGGAAAACCATACCCATTTCCACTTTGCTCAAAATGTTTCAAAGATGTTAAAGCACCATATAATATAATGTGTAATAATTCTTCCGCTTTCAATTTCGTCTCGTTTAAATCTACATTTAATAACTTTTTTTGAGCACTTTCAGAACCACCTAGCTTTTTTTCTAACACAATTAATTGAGATTTAATTGAGGAAATAATCTTTTTTTGAGATAATATTTTCTGAAGTTTCCGGTAATCTTTTTCATATAAATCTTTTCCAATATCACGAAGTAAATGGAAATGGCAAATGACTCTTTGTACTCCAAAAAACACGATGTCTGCACTTTTAATTATTCCTCTTCCCATATCGTGAACTATACATATTGGAACTCCGAACAACTTTTTCACGGTAGCGAAGGAGTCTGTTAATTCAACTTCATTTTCACTGCATATTTTTGCCGAAAATAATATAATTCCGCTTAAACTATCAATACAAGTTAATAAATGAGGTTTTTGCCCTTCGCAAGTTGAATCAATATGTAAAATGTAACCACCCTTTTTTGACATATTTTCGGAAATTTTTGATGACTGCGAATAATGATATTTTCCCAAATAAAACAGAAATAGATAACATAGTCTGCGTATTTGAGTTTGAGAGATTTTGATATTCATTTCTGCTTTAATTTTTTCCTCAATTTCCTGTATTTGATATTTTTCCAAATATCGTAATCTCCCTATTTTTA
>JAGLTA010000158.1 GCA_023135505.1 Candidatus Parcubacteria bacterium
CCAATATGAGGTGGACTAATACATTTGGTTTATTTATTGTTATTCATATTATAAACTACCTTATTTTTCAATAAATTTTTTTAAACTGCTCTGAAATTCTTTAACCAATTCTAGATTATCTTGCTTCCATCTATTTAATAATTTAGAATAACTCCTACCAAAAAATAAAGCAAACTCAGAATTTTTTAACCATCTTTTCGCAGTTGACAAGTCGCTGGTAAAAAAATTTTGAAAGCAAGTTTGTTTTGAGAAATTTATATCATCAGTCTCAACCCAAAATACATCTTCATCGGATAAACTATTCAGAAAATTATAAAAAATTACCTCTGGAGGAGTTGTACCTGGTAAAAATGCAGTTCTTTTTGGAGCTAATTTTTCTTTGTACTTTTTACGACAATCACCATCCAAAACAAAAAACATTTCTTTAAAAATTGGATGTTTGGATTCTGCCATAGTCGATAATTCACCTTCGCCAAATGGTCCCTTTTTTATATTTAGATATTTTTTAAAATCTGTGCCATTCAAAAGATTTTTACACCAAAATTCTGTTACATCATCTTCACAGATAACTTCAATTTTTTTTATTTTATCAGTATGTCCTATTTGAGTTTTAATTTTATTTTTTAAAAATTTAATGGACGGATTAAGTTTATTTTTTATCTCACCGTCTCTTAATTCTAAAAAATTTATTTTTGTATCATCTCCAACATGCTCGGATAAATAATCAAGTATTTCCAGTGAGTGTGTTGTAAAAATAACTTGGATTTTTTTATCTCTTGCCCATTTATATAAATTTTTAATTAATTGAATTTGCGAACCAGCATAAAGAGTAGTGTCTATTTCATCTATTAACAGTAATCCGCCTTCATATTTATTACCCTGTTCATGTTTTAATCTCTGAAAAGACAATAAGGACGAAATAATTTGACCAATGTTGTCCTGACCAGCTGAATTACCCAAATGTCCATACTGATCAGTTTTCATTGCCAGTATATCTTTATTTGTTGATTTTATCCTTTCTGTTGAAATTGTTCTATCCAATAAAATTAGTATCTCTTTAGATAATTTTGAAAATAACTTTTTTTCATCATTTTTCAATATATTTTCTTTTTTATCAACACTTTTTTCCGTAACTAGAGGAATTAACCTTTTTAGTCCCAAATAAATTACAGGAAAATTAATCGCAACGCCTCTTTTATCAAAATCAACCCTATATCTTTCTAGTCCTTTTTCTGTTTTAGGAACATATCTTGTCTTCATAATTTTCACTTTCTCCACAGGGTCGTCAGTTTTTTTATATACTAAAGAAACTTCATATTCTTTTGAGAAATCATTTTCTTTACAAAAACGAAATATTTCTGAATATTTTGACTTAAACTTACCGCCATTTATTGCTTTCATGCTTGATTTAAAATCACAAGATTGCGCAATCCATCCAAGTAATGAGGATTTGCCTGTACTATTTTGACCAGTAATAACCGTTAGTTTCTCACCAAATTCAATATTCTGATTCTTTATATGTCGAAAATTTTTAATTTTAAGTCTTGTAATTCTCATAAATCAAATTTTAAAATCACTCATTATTTTTTGCGCAATATGTTTTGCAAAATTTACAGGCACGGCATTACCAATCATTTTATATCCGTCCGCAATATTTTCATACTTGAAAATATAATCATCGGGAAATGTTTGAATGCGCGCGCATTCGCGCACGGACAAACGGCGATATTTTTTTTCTTGTCCTGGAACAAAAATTCTTTTGTTTTGCGCAATAAATTTCATTTTTGGCGCTTGCGGATGAATTGGAGCATGCCGCCCACCCGCTTGAATAGTAAATGACGGCTCGTTCCAAGCGCGTACGCGATTGCGCGACATGTAAATTGTTGAAAATCCACCGTTCATATATTCATGGTTTGGTGCCCATAATCCTTTTTTGCCGTTTGTTTTATTTCCTTCTTTTGCTGGTTTTGCTTTACGTAAATCCCAAATAGCGTCTTTTAATGCGGGTTTATATTTTTGCGATTCTGGAAAGTCAAATTTCTTTTTTAGATTCTTACGGTATCCAATAATAATCACACGCAAGCGGTCTTGCGGGACATCAAAATCATTCGCATTTAATAATTTTTGTGATATTTCATAACCAGCGTTCTTGAATTCTTTGACAATGTTTGTAAACGCTTCGGAATGCTTCGGGTGTAAAATTCCAGAAACATTTTCAGCAAGAAAGAATTTTGGCTGCTTGTCTTTTAAAAGACGAATATAATCATGAAAAAGTTGTCCTCGCTTATCATTAATTCCACGCCCCGCGCCTGCCTCGCTCCAACTTTGACATGGCGGTCCGCCGATAATTCCGTCTGCCTTTGGTATTTCGCCAGATTGAACATCGACAATACTTCGTCTGTCTAACTTTGTATGTGGAAAATTTAATTCAAATGTTTCCCAAATTGATTTATCAAATTCATTAGCCCAAACAATATCAAACCCAGCTTTTTCAAAACCGAGATCAAGACCACCTGCGCCTGTAAATAATGAAATCAATTTCATAATTCGTTTGTAAATTTAATTAGCTTTGCATTCAATAATCTTGCTGGATTATTTGGGGATTTAATTTCCACATCACTGATTGAAAAATTTTCCGATAAAATGCTTTCTATTGCTTGTTTGTCTGTTTCAGGAAAAGAATTGTATTTTTCTGTAAGCATTATTGCGTTTACTGTAAATGCAATATCTCTTTCGAAGCTTGTAATATAGTCAAAAACATGTAATGGATTATCAATACCCCACATACCACGAATTCGTAGATATGTAATTCCCAGAGGGTCAACCTTATTTACTCTCCCTAATTCTTTTGTTTCTGAAAATTCAACATCTGGCAAACTATTAACTCCTTCTGAAATTTTGTTTTTAATTCGCTTGTAAATATCTTTACTTGCTGCATAACAATCCCCATATACAAACCAGAGTGCCTTTAACTTGTCTTGTTGCATTGCACCAATAACATAGATGATGTCTTTTTTCCGCCAATCTTCACATTCGCGACAATCTTGTGTAATCATCGAACTATCTGAATATAATTTATCTTTTGGATATGAACTATTGAGAGCAATCTGAGAACCAATGCTTTCAATTTTC
This sequence comes from Candidatus Parcubacteria bacterium, assembly GCA_023135505.1. Classification (GTDB taxonomy): domain Bacteria; phylum Patescibacteriota; class Patescibacteriia; order JAACEG01; family JAACEG01; genus JAGLTA01. Next base: position 3,133 of record JAGLTA010000158.1, read on the forward strand.
TTGACCTCAATCGCATCTCCATTTGCAATCATTAAATCTGGTGGATTATTTTGATTACCGATATATGAAAATTTTTCACTATATATTTTATTCTTTTCCGTTTCATCTTGAATATCAAAAGTATTACAAAGTAAATCCTTCACATATACTTCTAGAGCTTCGCCCATATTATTTGCACGATTTCTTCCATTCGCTTGATATCGTGCAGAAATATCCGTAATCGGATTTTCTGTAAGATTTATTAGTGCTTTTAATATATTTGTCATATTAATTTTTTTTATTAAATTATCTGTATTAATATTATAAACGTTGGTTATGTTTCTATTTTTATTATATCATAATGTATTATTAAAGGATAATACTTTTTAAAATAGTGTAAACAAAAAAACACCTAAAATAGGCATTTTCTGTGGCTAGCTTTGGGCCTAAATAATTAAGATCCTCGTGCTAGCCCGATGTGGCGGAGAGGGAGGGATTCGA
>JAGLTA010000159.1 GCA_023135505.1 Candidatus Parcubacteria bacterium
GTATTACCCAAACAAAATAGATATTAAAAATTTTATTGAAAATAATCTTTATTTTATTGACATTGATCAAGCAATGATAAATAAAACAAAAAATAATATTTGCAATTTATACCAAAATTTATTCGACGAACAATATACTGGCAAATTCAATGATTTTGTTTATGATTTTACAGACAAAGTAAAAATTGATTTTACTTTATTTAACGAAACTAAAAACAAGGAATTAGAAAATTTACTGGAGAATATTGATTATGTTATTGGAAATCCGCCATATGTTACTTTATATGGACGAAGGGACAGAAAAAAAAATGAACAACAAAGAATAAATTACTTAAATCAGTATAAACAATTTCCGCAAAGTGTTAAAAATGGGAAAATAAATTATGTCATGCTTTTTCTTGAACACGGATTAGATTTTTTAAAAAAAAACGGAAAGCTTGCTTATATTATCGACATTTCTTTTTTTGAAACTGCATATAAATTTACTCGGAAATATTTATTGGAAAAAACAAAAATCATTTCCTTGGAAAGTAATATTTCTAATTTTGACGGAGTGGCTAGCGGTCAATTAATAATTAAACTTCAAAAAGGTAAAATAAATGCTGACCATAATGTTAAAATAAAAGATTTTCATAATGGAAAATCTCACAAAGTTGAACAAATGAATTGGATTAATGAAAACGATGAATACAAATTTAGATTTAATTTTTCCGATACTGCAAATAATATTTTTTGCAAAATTACAAAAAACGACACGCCAACCCTTAAAGAACAATATCCTAAAAAAGCATTAAGGACATGTGCCATGCTTCTTAATATGGAAAATAAATTTATAAATTCAGAAGTGGATCAAAATAAAAATTGCAATTATTACAAATATTATCGAGGTTCAAAGGCGTTATACAGTAAATATTGCACTCTTTTCAGTGATAAATACTTTTATTATGATAGAATATTGCAAAATAAAATAAATGATGAATTAAAAAAAGAATTAACCAAAAAAGGCATTAAAAATAAAAAAAGGATTGGGTTGGGCGATTTTTTGGTATATGACAATCCTAAAATATTTATTCGTCAATCTGCTAAAGAAATAATTGCTTCTTATGACGAAAGTTTAAGCTCTTCAAATAACAGTTTATATGTTTTTTCTTTTAAAAAAAACAATAAAGAAACAAAAAAATATCTTAAATTTTTATGCGGTTATTTTAATTCTGAACTTATAACATTTTATGCTCAAAAAATGGAAATAATTCGCTACAGAAAAGGAAAGCAACCACAAATAAAAATTTCTGACTTATATTTAATTCCTGTTCCTCAAAATGTTGAGTTTATCGATTTAATAAGTGAGTTTGTGGACAAAATATATAGAAACGATAAAAACAAAAAGGAGCTTGAATATAAAATCAATCAAGCAATTTTTAATTTTTATAAATTTTCAAATAAAGAAATAAGATATATAAAAAAATCTATTGCAAATTTTTTAAAATCTTAGCCTCTGATTCTTTATTCTTTTTCAAAAGAATTTTTTTCTCTGCCGTAATCTTTTTTAGCGTTTTTTCTGAAATTTTTATTTGTCGCTCATGCGACTCTTTTATTTTCTGCATTAAAAGTTTAATAAATTCTTTCCGTGTCCTATATTCAG
>JAGLTA010000016.1 GCA_023135505.1 Candidatus Parcubacteria bacterium
CTAAAATATATCCGATTGTCGCGCAGGACTGCAGCGGCTGGCGATTTTTTATTCTGTCCCAAAAAATTCCTGAAACAATCTCCATATCCTCTTCGCTCCTAACCTCTTTTTCAATAATTGACGCCATAGTTACAATCTGGTTAACTGTTTTTTTTTGGCGGGCGATCTCTGCGCGCAAATTTTCATCAAGCTTTTTATCAAAATTATCCAGCATTTTTTCAATTATATAATCCGCGTCCGCGTTTTTAAAAATTTTGTAAGTGTCTGGAAAAAGATAGCCTTCCGAACTGATATTTACGGGCGCATTTTTTAAAAAACTGAATTTTTTAATTAAATATTCGCTATTTTGCGCTGAAGCGATAAAATCATTTTTTAAAACAATATCATGATTATTCAAATAATTTGCAATTCCATCAATATTCCATCCCTCAATAATTTTAATCTCTATTTCGTTTTCTTGCTTAATTCCGGAAATTAAAATTGTTGACAACTCTTTAATGCTTAGCGGTTTTTCAAAATTATAGGTTCCAGCTTTTATTTTACCCTCATTTTTTGACAGCCATAAATAAATTTTTAAGACAAAATCGCTGCTGACAATTTTTTGTTTTTTTAAATTTGCGCTTATTTCGCTGACACTTTGGCCTTTAATTACCTCTATTGTCCGCGGCGTAAAATTTTTATACGGAATAAAAACAGTATAGGCAAAATACGCCCAAGACAGTATTATAATCGCCAAAACCGCAAAGATTATTTTTTTAATCATAAAATATAACAATTCAAAAATCAAAATGCAAAAATCAAAAATATAAATTAAATCTAATTCGCATTACGGCAGTCTCCGATAGAGACTGCGATTGGGCGAAAATATAACATGGCTATTCTATCATTTTTAAAAATTTGTTTTCTGGCATAATTTTAATTCCGAGAGTTTTCGCTTCTTGATATTTTCCCCCTGGGTTTTCGCCGATAAGAATATAATCAGTCTTGCTACTCACGGAAGAAGAAATAGTTCCGCCCATTTTTCTTATTTTTTCTTTTGCTTCTTCTCTTGTTAAATTTCGCAAAGCGCCTGTTAGAACAAAAATTTTTCTTGCTAATTTTTGTTTTTTTAATTCTATCTTCGGCAAAATAATTTTAATGCCGATTTTATTTAATTTTTCCAACTCGCGCAAATTGATTGAATTATGAAAATAGCCAAAGATGCTTTTGCCGGATTTTTCTCCTATGCCTTCAATTTTTTCAAAATCGCTGATTTGAAGTTTTTTAAAATAATTTGTTGCTTTGCCAATTCTAATTGTTCCATTAAAATCCGCGGACGGCAATTTTTTCGCAAGAAGTATAGCGGTTTCTTCTCCGACATACCGAATTCCCAAAGAGAATAAAAATTTGCCAGCCTCTATCATTTTTGAATCTTTAACCGCCTCAATTAAATTTTCAGCGGATTTTTCAGCAAATCTTTCCAGTGGCGATAAGTCGCCTTTTGTTAAATTGAAAAAATCAGAAAAAGAGTTAACCAAACCGTCACTTAGCAATTGCTCAACGATTTTTTTGCCAAGCCCGTCAATATTAAACCCTTTTTTTGACACAAAATGGATTAGTTTTTCTTTCTCCTGCGCGTAGCATTTTTTATTTGAACAGTATGTTGCAACTTCGCCATTTTTTCTAACAACAGTAGAGCTGCAGACAGGACAGAATTTTGGCATTATGAATTTTTTTTCATCGCCATTTCGCAAAGATGTTATAGGTTTGATTATTTCAGGAATAATATCCCCGGCTTTTTGTATTATAACAGTATCTCCAATTCTTACATCTAATTTTTTAATTTCATCTTCATTATGCAAGGTAGCCCTGCTAATAATAGACCCAGCAACTTTTACCGGGCGCAAATAAGCGACAGGGGTTAGCGCGCCTGTTCTTCCGACTTGAATGGCGATATTTTTTATAATAGTTGTTGCTTGCTCTGCCGGGAATTTAAAAGCTGTTGCCCAGCGCGGAGCCTTGCCGGTATAGCCGAGCAATTTTTGATATTTGCGGCTGTTTAATTTAACAACAATTCCGTCAATCCAATAATCCTGCTTTTTATTGCGCGTTTTCCAATATTCCCAATAAGCGATAACATCTTTTACGCCTTGGCATAATTTATAATGCTCGTCAACTTTAAGCCCTATCTCTGTTAAAAATTTTAATTCTTTATATTGTGATTCAGGAAATTTTTTCTCTGTTTTTGCCAAATCATATAAAAAACAATCTAATTTTCGCGAAGCTGCTATTTTTGCGTCCAATTGCCTGATAGATCCTGCCGCTGCATTTCGCGGATTAGCGAATTCGCTTAGCCCTTGATTTTTTCGTTTTTTATTCAATTTTTCAAACGCTTGATTGCCGATCCATATTTCCCCCTCAACTATTACTGAAATATTTTGGCGGAGGCGCAAAGGTATGCTCTGTATGGTTTTTATATTCTGCGTCACATCTTCGCCTATCTTGCCGTCGCCGCGCGTAGCCGCTTGCGTAAAAAATCCGTTTTTGTAAGTTAGGACAATATGCACCCCGTCAATTTTTAATTCGCATACATATTCAAGCTCATCCTCCATTATTCCTTTTTTGGCAAGCATAGTTTTTAATTTTTGGTCAAAATCAGCCAATTCATTTTTATCAAAAATATCATTAAAAGACCACTGCCTGACTTGATGCTCTACTTTTTTAAATTTTTCAAGCGGCTTGCCGTTCACTCTTTGGGTTGGCGAGTCAGCTGTTATAAATAGAGGGTATGATTTTTCCAAATCAGCCAATTCTTTTTTTAAGCTGTCCCAAACAGCGTCGGAAATTTTCGGCTTGTCTAAGATATGGTAAAAATAAGAATGATTATTAATCTCTTTTTTTAATTTTTCCATCCGCTGTTTTGCCTGCTGCTCGTTCATAAAGTATTTTATAAAAAAATCAACTTATAAATCAAGTTGAATATTTTTATTATATCAAATAAATAAAAAAATACTATTTTCTTTTATGTATTTGCTAGGAGCCGAGCGACCATTCCCCAGTTTTTTTATCAAAAAAACTGGGGAGATGGGATAGAGAGCGCAAAGATATTTCGTTAAAAAACATCAAAAAAGCGGTGTTAGCCGCTTTTTTATTTTTATAATCTTGATTTTTATTTTTGTATCTCAACATTTATCCCCGGTCCCATCGTGGAGCAGATTGTTATATTTTTAATATAGTCTCCTTTTGCCGCTGGCGATTTTGCTTTATTTAAAGCATCTAAAAATATTTGATAATTTTCAGCAAGATTTTTTTCTCTATTTGAAATTTTTCCTATTACCTGATGGATATTTCCAGTATCGTCGTTTTTAAAAGCGATTTTTCCTTTTTGCAGTTCGCTGATTGTCTTTTTTAGATCAGCAGCTATAGTTTCATTTTTTGGCGAAGGCATTAAGCCACGCGGACCTAAAATTTTCGCTATTTGCGCTAACAATTTCATCATCTTTGGAGTCGCGACAGCGATTTCAAAATCTATTTTTTTTGTGTCCTTGATTTTTTTAATCAACTCTTCTCCGCCTACTATTTCCGCTCCTGCGTCTTTCGCTTCTTTTTCCTGATCTGGCAAGACAAAAGCCGCTATTTTTTTAGATTTGCCAAAACTATGCGGCAAGACAACGGTTGATCGAACCTGCTGATCATTTTTTTTAGGATCAATTCCTAGGCGAAAATGAACTTCCACTGAAGCGTCAAACTTCGCTTTAGAAGTTTTTTTTACAAGCTCAATCGCTTCTTTTATCGGATAAGCTTTTGTTTTATCAAACTCTAATTTAATTTTTTCTTTTTTTATTGACATATTTTTTCGTGGTGCGAGCGATGAATTAATTACGAATTAAATTATAAATTACGAAATATAGAAATCGTGTCATTCTGAACGAAGCGGTAGCGAAGTGAATAATCTGCTTTACTTATTGATAAAGTATTATTTAGAACAATTAAACATTAAACTAAGATGATTTTAAAATAACATAGTTAATATTAAACTAGATTCTTCGCCCGCTAAGGCGTACTCAGAATGACAGTATTTTAAAACTGTCAGCGAATTAGTTAACATCTACAAGAATGACAGAATTTTTTTATATTTTGTAATATTAAAATAATTATAAATTAATTTAACTCCCACAAATTATATAAAATGTAATAATTAAAATGGTTACGGGGCGAAATCAATATTTTGAATCAATTTTTTCGCCCCTGTTTTTGTTATTATAACGACCATGGATAATTTCCGTAGTCTAACTTCCATACTATAGCCAACATAAGTGCTACAGCATAGAAGCACATAGAAAGTGGTATTAGAAGAAGTTGATGACCTCCGACATATTTTATTACAAAATTTATTTGAAAAAAATAATTAGCAATAAAAAATGTTCCTGCCACAAAACAAGGAAAGAAAATTAGCCTAGCTTTTGTTTTTATTGACATTCTGTACCCTCCTTTTTTAATTTTTTTATTTATAAATTTTTAATTTATTTTCAACTTTTTATTCAACCTCTATCCCCATCTGCCTTGCAGTGCCTTTAATAATATTCATCGCGGCATCAATATCGTTCGCGTTTAAGTCAGGCATTTTAGTCTCGGCGATCTGCCTGATCTGATCATTGCTTACTTTTCCAACTTTATCAACCAGCGGCTTGCCAGAGCCCTTTTTAATCCCAGCCGCCTTTTTTAACAGTTCCGCAGCTGGCGGAGTTTTCAGAATAAAATCATAACTCCTATCTTCATATACTGTTATTTCGCAAGGCGTTATATCTCCGCTTTTTCCCTGTGTGGCCGCGTTGAATTTTTGGCAAAATTCGGAAATATTCAAGCCATGCTGCCCCAGGGCAGGACCGATAGGCGGAGACGGATTTGCTTGTCCCGCTGGAATTTGGAGTTTGATAATTGTTTTTACTTTTTTCGCCATATTGTTAATTAGTTAAAAGTAGAAAGTTAAAAGTAGAAAGTTAAAAATTTTTAAAAATAATCGACTTTGCGAACTTTTAATTTTATAAATTTTATGACTTTTTATAATTTTTTAGCTTGCAGCGAGTCTAATTCTACCGGCGTTTCGCGGCCGAACATTGAGACTAAAACTTTAATTTTTCCGCGTTTTTCATCAATTTCCGAAATCTTGCCTTCAAAATTTTTAAACGGACCGTCAATTATTTTAACAGGATCATTCGCGATAAAATCAATTTTGAATTTTGGTTCCTCAACGCCCATTCTTTTCTGCAGGCCTTTGATTTCCGCTTCAGATAGCGGCACAGGAGTTGTTCCTGATCCGATAAACCCTGTTATATTGGGAGTATTTCTTACAACATACCAAGATTCGTCAGTTACGACCATTTCCACCAAGACATATCCGGGAAAAATTTTTTCAGTTATTGTTTTTCTTTTTCCGTTTTTTATTTTAATTTTTTTTTCAGTCGGAATCAAAATATTGAAAATTTTATCTTCCATCCCTAAAGACTCTATTCTTTGCTTTAAACCGCTTGCAACATTTTCTTCATATCCTGAATAAGTGTGGACCACATACCATCGTTTGCCTTGTGAAATTTGCTTAGGCATAATTTAAAATATTGTTATTAATTTTTCAATAAATTTAAATAGTGAAAAATCCACCAGTCCTAAAAATACCGCTACTACTAAACTAGCAAGAATAACAACAACCGTAAGTTTCATTGTTTTATCCATAGGCAGCCATGTAACTTTTTTAATCTCTTCTTTCGCTTCTAAAAAATAATTTATCAATCTGTTATTTTTAATATTCATAATAGACCTACTGCGTAATTAAGTTATCTAAAAAAAGACCTTTCGGTCCTTTAGTAATTTATTTCTATTATACACGCATATAAAAAAAAGGCAAGCGATTGTACAAGATGAGTACATAGGTAA
>JAGLTA010000160.1 GCA_023135505.1 Candidatus Parcubacteria bacterium
ATAAGAGCGCGCAAAAATTGGCAAAAAAAACTTTTAGTAAAATCGCAGGGGAAACTGATGTAAAAGTTATTACTGAAGCAAGCGAAACATTAAAAAAAATAAGTAAAAGCAAACCTGCTCCAAAAATTAAAATACTGCCGCCAAAAGAAAAACTTATCATCCCCGAAAGAAAGCCAGTCAGCAGCGAATTAAAAAATTTAGCCGAAGAAGCAAAAAAATATAAAAGCGCGCAAGAATTTGCGGATGATTTTAATAATTCAATTAAATTTACCAAAGAAATAAAAAAAGACGGATTTAAAAATTTGGACGAATACTATAAAACAAAGCCCGGATTAATTAAAGCAAGCGAACTAAAAGGGGATTATACCGGAATAAAACATTTTGAATCAACAAAGCCGATAAAAACAACCGAAGGAAAGATTTTAAAGATGCATGATCCTGAAGCGCAAAACAAAAAGCTTATTGATTTTTATAACCAAGCTATTGGGAGAAAGAGCGTATTGCCAAAAAAAGCAGAACAAAAACCCGTCCTACCAATGAAGAGCAAAATTGATGAAAAAATAATACCGGAAAGAAAATCTTTTTTAGCAAAAGTTGATAAAATCAGCGATGACACCAGAAAATTAATAGAAAACGCCGAACAAAGAAAACAAAACCTTATTGACGCGTCCAAAAATGAACTGAAAGCCCCCGAAGTAAAAGTCGCTATCAGAAAAGTCCAGGAAGAAATTGATTTGCTTAAAGCCGACAAAACTTATTCATCCGTTCAGGATATTTTGAAGAAAAAAATAAAACCGGATACATATTACCGCGATCAAAAATTGGCGGCAAAAGAAGAAACCATTAACGCCGCCAAAGGATTACTGGGAGAAACAGAAAACCAATATACCCAGTTTAAAGAGCTTGTAAGCAGAGTTTACGGCACTCAAAAGAAATATCTTAAAGAAGGCGCGCAAGACATCGCGCAATTAAAAAATTTGGCAAGAAAAAAAGGCTACACAGGCGAAAGCGTGAATAATATTTTATATTCCCAAGAAAAGACAGGCGATGAAATGCTTGATAAATTTAAACAGCAATTAAGCAAAGAAAAAGACGAAAGAGGGCTTAAAACATTTTTAAAGAAAAAAAGGACTGAAATAAACAGGGAATTAAGAGCTGAAGAAAAAACCGGTAAAATTGACCGCTTAAAAAAAGAAGAATTTGTAAAAGGGGAATATTCCGGGTTTAAGCAGGGATTGAAAGAAGCAGAAGAAAATTTAAAGCACAAAGTAAAAGAGCGCGTAAATAAAGTTAAATATATCCGCGATTATTTTAAATTATCCGATTCTGAAATGAGATCAATTAACAGGCGCGATGTCAGGTTTATGGACGACAGGGAATTTAATGATTTTATAGAATTGTCCAAGGAAAAAGCCTGGGAGCTTGCCGACACAAAACAAAAGAAACAAGAACTTTTAAGTTGGATAAACGAACAGGAATTTAAAAGACATGAAAATTTACAGCAAGCAATGAAACTTCCGACTTTAGATAAAATGAATATTAAGCAGCTGGGGCAATTTGTTGAAACTTTAAAAAAATACGAACCCGGAGATTTATTTTTAGGCCAAAGAAAATTGGAAACAATTGACCGCACAGATTTAAAAGGAATCAGAACATTAAGGGAAGCGCGGGAAAAAATGGCAAAAGAAATGGGAGTGGACATCGCGGACCTTGATAATATCAAATACAGGGAATTTGATGAATTTAGATATGATACCGCTTTGGCTGATATAAATCCTTTTTATAAAATATTGGTTGATGACACTAACAGGGGATTTTTAAAATCCGAGGCAAAATATTTGGAATTGGAAGAAAAAATAAACAAGTTAACGAAAGTGGCGAGAAAATCAAAAAAAAGAGGATTTTTAGAAAAAGCTATTCCACAGGATAAAAAAGTTTTTGCCTGGCTTGAAGCTAAAAATAATGACAAAGCGCTGTTAGCCGGAAACATGACAAAAGAAGAACTTGATTTAGCCTATTTTATACGAGACGAATATTCAAAAATCAGAGATTATTTAGTAAGCGCGGAAATGCTTAAAACCGGCAGGGAAAACTATATTACCCATATTAGAAAAAAGTTTTTGGAAGCATGGAAAGACGACGGTTTGGTGGGAGCATTTAAAAATATGTTTGAAGCGCATAAAATGGAAGAAGATGTTTTTAAAATTCTTGATGAAAGAACAGGCGAGATTTTACCGCTTGAAAAGTTTTTTCAATTCGCAATGCGCCGCACAGGCGAAATAAAGCCGACAAAAAATGTAGCTAAAGCGTTTTTAAGCTATGTGAAAATATTTGAAAAAAAACGCGCGCTGGATTCGTTAATGCCTAAATTTGATACTTATTCTTTTGCGTTAACACCTGAAGAAGCCACAAGAACAGGTCTATTAAAAGATTTAACGCTGGATAAATTTGTAAAAAGGTGGGTAAACAATAAAAAAGGCAGAAAGGCTGATATTTGGTTTTTAAAACAAGGCAGTAAAATTGACACAACACTTCGCGGCATAAAAATGTTTACAACAATATTTGACCTTGGATTTAACCTTAAAACAAGCATTGCTTCATTTGCGGGCGAAACCGCCACTAATTTTGTTATGCTCGGACATAAAAAATTCGCTTTAGGCGAAGCAAGAAAACACACAAAACAAGGAAGAGTAATACTTGAAAAATACAAGAATTTCACAGGCAAAGGGCTGGTTGAAGAACTGGGAGAGGCAAGCGATGACATTTCAGATAAATTTTTAAAAGTGATTTTCGGCG
>JAGLTA010000161.1 GCA_023135505.1 Candidatus Parcubacteria bacterium
TATTAAATTTATTCAAAATTATGTTCAGACCAATTAGCCGCAGAGATTTAATTAAAAAATTGCAACTGCTTGGTTTTATCGGTCCTTATTCCGGAGGCAATCATCAATTCATGCGAAAAGGAAATTTTAAAATTTTTATTCCAAATCCTCATAAAAAAGACATCGGTAAAATTTTATTGAGCAGAATTACAAAAGAACTTGGAATTTCAATGAATGATTTTTTAGATTTAAAATAAAAGGATTACTGAATTAAGTAATCCTTTTTGTATAAGAATATTTAATGCGGAATTTGGGGCTGGTGATTACAAGCGATGATGTTAGAAAAATTGCCGTCGGGGAAATTGAATAAAATCAATAATCAAAAAAGGACGGGTTTCAAACCCGTCCCTACGAATATATGAATACGATTATATAAAATTCAAATTCAAATTCAAACAATAAATTAAATAGGTATTTAAATACCTATTTAAATAATGATTTAGATTATGATTTTTTTATTAGAGCGTATAAGCAAAAATATAATGAGGAAAAAATTAGAGGACAAAAATATCCATAAAATAAAAAAACCGCTGATTAGCGGTTTTTTTTGTTGCTTAAAATCACGGAAATTTTTGGGATTAGCGCTAAAGCGCCCAGCAAGTCTATTGATTTTTATTGTTTTTATGATATAATAAAAGAAATTTAAGAATTAAGAATTTATGGATATTAATTTAGATCTTTCCGCCATCGGACAGAATCCTTTTATCGCCGCTTGGTTTGTTTTAAAATATTTGGGAATTCCTGTTTTTTGCGTCCTGTTTTTTTTCGCAGGCAGGATCTTGTGGCTGAATTGGCGGCAGAATAAATATAGCGAAACTTTGGAATACACCCTATTGGCAATTGATATTCCGAAAGCGAACGAACAGAGCCCAAAAGCTGTTGAAAATATGTTTGATCAGATATCAGGAGCCCATTCAAGCATAGATTTTATCGGCAAATGGTGGCACGGAAAGTTTGACGCGAAGTTTAGTTTTGAAATTGTGAGCATAGACGGATATATCCAGTTTTTAGCATGGAGTGAAAAAAAATTCAGGGATTTGATTGAAGCGGCTGTTTACGCCCAATATCATGACGCCGAGATTACAGAAATTGAGGATTATACGGACTTGCTGCCAGCGAGTTTTCCTGATGAGAAATATAATTTGTGGGGGGCTGAATTTATAGAGACCAATAAGGATGTTTATCCGATTCAGACATACCCTTTTTTTGAGCATTCTTTAAGCCAGGAGTTTAAGGATCCGATGGCTGCTTTAATGGAAATTTTAGGATCTTTAAGAAAAAATGAAAATGTATGGATACAATATGTTGTTACTGTAACCGACACTAAATGGACAGAGAGAAGCAAAAATGAGATAGATAAAATTGTAGGCAGAAACAATAAATCAGGAGGCGGTTTTTTAAGCGGCATTCAAGATTTTTTTGGCGGGTGGATCAGCACTGCGGTAGATCAAATTTCTGGAAAATACAGGGAGGCAAAAACAGCAGGATCATCTAAAGATACGGATATGGGGGTTTTATCAAAATTAACTCCGAGAGAGTTGGAAATGGTAAAAGCGATAGAAGCCAAAGAAGCGAAGACAGGGTTTATAGTAAAAATGCGGATGATCTATTTTGCAGATAGGGAGATTTATTCGCCGGCGCGCGGAGTTTCAGCCGTGGCAGGATCTTTCAGGCAGTTTGCTGGAGATTTTAACGGCTTAAAGCCAGATTCTAAACTTACTAAAACAAAGGAATTTCTTTTTTTCAGCAAACTGCGCCTTGCAAGGCGGCAGAGAAATATAACCGCCGCCTATAAAACGCGCAGCAATTCTTTAGGCGCAGGTGACGGTTTTATTTTAAATGCAGAAGAATTAGCCACAATTTATCATTTTCCTATTATAGATTCTGTTAAAATTACAGCGCTTAAAAAAGTTGAGAGCAAAAAGATTGAACCGCCGATTGATTTGCCGCTTAAGGAGATAATAGAAGAAAAGGAGGATAAGAAAATTAAAGATGCAAGAATTAAAAAAATAGAGGAAGAAGAGATCAGCCATGAAGAACTGGAGAGGATTATGAAAGAAAAGAAAGGCGGCGAGCCGCCGGCTAACTTGCCGGTAGCATAAAAAATGTATTATTAAACTTTATAACTTTTTTTAAAAT
>JAGLTA010000162.1 GCA_023135505.1 Candidatus Parcubacteria bacterium
GCTTTGCAAAAATCGCTGTCGCAAATGGTTAAAAACGGGTGCAGATACGCGATAATAGAAACATCGTCGGAAGGGATTAAACAGTTCCGCCATATCGGAATAAACTATGACATTTTAGTTTTTACAAATTTAACGCCAGAGCATATTGAATCGCACGGCGGATTTGAAAATTACAAAAAAGCAAAATTAAAATTATTCAGGCATCTTGAAAAATCAAACCGAAAAACAATGGGCGGCAAAAAAATTAGAAAAACAATAATCGCGAATTTAGACGATAAACATTATCCTGAATTTTTAAATTTTAAAATTGATAAAAAAATCGGCTATTCTCTTGATGAAAAATTTAAAAAAATCAACGCACTCACAGCCAGTAATATTAAATTAAATCTGAACGGGTCGGATTTTGAGATAAACAAAACGCGTTTCCATATTAATCTGCTGGGGGAATTTAATATTTATAATTCTTTAGCCGCCGTTGCTGTCGGGCTGAGCCAGAGAATTCCAATGCAGCAGGCGAAAAAATCTTTGCGAAAAATAGAATCCATCCCGGGAAGAATGGAAATTATTAACAAGGGTCAAAATTTTACTGTTATGGTTGACTACGCGCCTGAGCCAGAGTCTATGAAGCAACTGTATAAATTTATTTTAGATTTTAAAAAAGAAGGAACGCGAATTATCCATATTTTAGGATCGTGCGGAGGCGGACGAGACATAGCGCGCAGGCCTGTTTTAGGAAAAATCGCTGGCGAAAAAGCGGATTTCGCGATTATCACAAACGAAGATCCTTATGATGACGATCCGCAAGAAATTATTGATCAAGTCGCGGAAGGCGCTATTTACGCCGGCAAAACCTTAAACAAAAATCTTTTTAAAATATTGGATCGCGGCGAAGCGATTAAAAAAGGAATTTCTTTGGCGCAAAAAAACGATTTAGTCTTAATAACAGGAAAAGGAAGTGAACAAGCAATCTGTATCGCCGATGGCGAAAAAATCCCATGGGACGACCGGGAAGTTGTTATGGAAGAATTAAAAAAAATCCTCAAAGTTTAGTGCTTAATTAAGTCCATTTAAAATTTTTTAAAAAAAACTGGCATATAAGTTATCTATATACCAGCTTTTAATTAAAAGAATATTGTTCATTTGATTTTCCGCATAAGTCCCTTTATTGAATAGGTATGTTCGGGATATTTTTTGAGCAATACAGAGAGGCGACTTTTTGTTTCATCTTTTTCCTCCTTTTTTAAAAAGTCGTAATCTCTGATTCTACTGTCTGTCGGAAAATAAATTCTATTCGTACCTCCAGGACGCATTAAAAGCGCTTCATCTGGAGCACCTTCAAACTCAAAAATAAATTGCCCTAGCAGCATCGTCGCCCCAGTAACTGATTCTGTGTTAATCTTATTAATAAAATAAACTTCCCTTTTTCCAGTTTGACCGTTTTTCAGATACGAAAAGGCACTACAGCCTTTATCGTTGAGCGTTAACACAACAAATTGTTCTTCTTTTAATTCTATTTTTTTTCATCTTCCCCCCCCCCTT
>JAGLTA010000163.1 GCA_023135505.1 Candidatus Parcubacteria bacterium
TAAGTATTTTTATTAATTGATTTTTTACCTGTTAAAGCCTCTTCACTCTCTGTATTCAAATTAAAATTAATCAACTCAACGCCGGCAGGAATAAAGTCTTCTATTGCAACGAAGTTTCTTGCCTTGGGCGTGATTATTTTAATATGTCCGCGCAAAACATCTCCGACTTTAGCTGAAGTAATCGGATATTTATATTCTTCATCGTCAAGCGCGTATAGTTCCCGCGTAATAGTAAAACCTTCATCGCGCGGTGGAACAGTATCAATGGGCAGAAAATATTTAAGTGAAACATCGTAATAAAAATTATTATTGAGCTTGTTGCGATTAATACGATTAAATTCAAGCGGGGTCATAGCGTTAAATTGCATTTCATTCAACGGCATTACAATAGTATCTTGCTGTAATATGTTAGCCGGACCGTAGCTGAAATTGCCAATTTTTTTATTGTCAAGCGCGACCTTAAGTTCAAAATCGGATTTATTTTCTTCCTGCCAAAGAAGATAGTCTGTAAAAGCGTCAATTATACTTAAAGTATTATTGGTTGAACCCCAAGCTCCGTCCTTGTTGCGGCTTCTAAGCAGCCAGCGCATTATGCCATCCAAGATAGCATTGTCGCGTTTGTCTTTGGTTAAGGCTTTAAGAAGAAGAGCCGTGTTTTTAATCGGTGTTTCATAATATTGCCAAATCCATGTTTTATTTTTAGATAAATAAGATCCGCGTGAATCTATTTCAATGCGATTTTCCAGTGTGTTATAAATTTTTTGCTTATAATTAAAATTAAAAATCTTTGGGTTATCAGTTAATAACATAGCCAAATAAACAAGTGAAGTGTTGCTTATATCTTCCAGAATAAATTTTTCGTTCCACTCAATCGCTTTAATCCTGTCAGTTAGTATTTTACTTAACGGTTTAATATTTTGCCATTGAGACAAAGTATAAGCCGTGAGAATGACGGTGTTTTTATTATCATAAATATGGTAATCATGATTAATTTTATTTTCTAAAAAATTATAAGCTTTTTCCAGTCTGTATTTATCAATTTCATAGCCGGCCTTTTGCAGGTCTTTAAAAGTATTAACAAGGTGAAGAGTTAAATAAAAATTTGACTGTCCGTAAGAATAATAATTAAAACCTCCGTCATTTTTTTGATTTTGATAGATTTTGTTCAGTCCGATTTCAACCAATTCGTCTATTGTATAAGTTTGGTTTTCATATTCAATTTTTTTAAGTTCAAATTTATCGCCGATATTTTCCAAGATTCAAGCCTTTTTTAATAATTGCGATTGTGCTTAATTTGCTGGCGATTTGTTCGCTGCAGCCGTAGAGGAAATGTAAGCATATAATTTAAGGCATCACTCAAGAATACGGCCAAAGTGGCGCTGGTTTTAACGGTTAATTCGCCTTTATCTTTGATGATATTATCAGGCAAGAATATATATTCGCCCGCCTTGTTGTTTTTTGTATATCCTGCCGTGGCAACCACTTCATAAGTATCGTTGTGCCTGATTTTGATTGTTTTCTCAACAGTATCTTCATGAATATTATCTTGAGCGGAAACTGTAAATGTATGAATGCCGTCTTGTTTGTCGGGTGGCGCTGATACATTAAAATATATCGTGCTTGACTCTTTGTCTTTTAACGCAAGGCTTTTATTTAAATCATCTTCTGAATTAAAACTTGAATCTATCAGCCTTATATCAAATCTTTGGTCTTGACCGGTTTGGTTATAAACTTTAGCGCCTATTGAGAATTCATCACCGGGAATAATAAAGCGCGGTTTTAAAGGAGTTAGCATTAGCTCTTTTCGGCTTGTTATTTCTTTATAACCTACTCCCAGTCTTGTGTCTTTAGTCAGACCGATTGACTCTATTTGCCAGGTGGTCAAGTTATCCGGCAAAGTAAAATTTATGTTTGCCTTGCCCGAGGTATCAGTAA
>JAGLTA010000164.1 GCA_023135505.1 Candidatus Parcubacteria bacterium
TATGCGAACAATAATAATGTCCCCGCTTTTTATTATCAAGCAGTATGAGCTTGGTATTTATGAGTTATTCGGCAAATATCAGTTTTTTGCCGGTCCGGGTTTAAAGTTTATGCTGCCTTTTATCCACACTGTCAGAATAAGAGATGTGCGCGAGCATACTATGGATATTCCCTCGCAATCCGTAATTACCAAAGACAATGTTGAGATTGTTGTTGACGGAATTATTTGGGCAAAGCCCAGAAGCAATGAAGAAGATATTAAAAGGACTTTTTATAGCATTGATAATTGGAAAAACGCGATTATGGAGCTTAGCATGACGAATTTAAGGCAGGAATTTGGCAGCTTGACGCTTGATGAGAGTCTGATTTCCCGCGAGAAAATTTCAAGCAATTTGCAAAAAAGCCTTGACGAGCTTACAAACGACTGGGGCATACATGTCAGTAAAGTGGAAATCAGGTCAATTGATCCGCCCGCGGACATTAAGAACGCGATGCATAAGCAAAAAACCGCTGAACAGGAAAGGCGATCAATGAAATTGCTGGCAACCGGTAAGTTTGAGGCGGCTGAACAGGAAAAGCTGGCCGCGATTCAGGTTTCCGAAGGCGAACAGCAAGCGAAGATTAATATTGCCCAGGGCCAGGCCGAAGCGATTAAATTGGTTAATGAATCAGCGGAAAAATATTTTAAAGGCAATGCTGTTGAACTTAAAAAACTGGAAGTAACGGAAAAATCTTTACAAAATAATTCCAAAGTCGTATTGACTGAAAAAGGCATCTCACCGCAAATTATTATCGGCGATATTCCGGTTAATAGCAGGCGAGTAAATCTTAATAATAAATAGATTATGCTTAGAGGATTAAAAATATTTTTTTTTATTTTTTTCTTTTTCTGCGCTTTTTCAGTGCAAGCAGCGATTAATGTTAATCCGCCGGTAGCGCTGGTTAATCTTGCGCCCGGAGAATACTATAGTCGGGATATAGTTATTTTCAGACCCAACGCAGAGAGTGATATAAAAATATTGCCGTCAATCTTGGATAGTGAAATTAAAGAATGGATAGATCCGTATTTTTTGCAACCGGTTACTTTGCAAACAAATAATGCAAAAGCGGTTTTTAATTTGAAAATAAAAATTCCAATTAACGTAAACTCGGGCAGATATAACGGGGTTATTGAATTTGTAGAAATTGAGAATAGTGAAGAGCAAAAAATAATCAGTAGGTCTGCTTTTAATTTAACTATCAATATTTTGGAAACAACAAAAAATAATAAATGTATTGAGTATGACAACGGCTTGAATTATTCAAAAAAAAGCGTAATAAAAAAAGACAGGCATACTAAAGAAGATCATTGTTTGGATAAACAAAAATTGCTTGAATATTTTTGCCAGAACGGGAATATAATGGAAAAAGAATATATTTGTCCGGAATTATGTTGGTCCGGAGAATGTATTGTAGCTAATAAGGGAACGGCGGTTAATAAAATTAATTTCAACAAACCACCTGCTGATTATACTCAAATTTATTTGCCAATTAAAAATAGAGACTCTGAGAAAAATATTAAAAGTTT
>JAGLTA010000165.1 GCA_023135505.1 Candidatus Parcubacteria bacterium
CAGTGCCTTTTGTCATCGCGCTGGCGACTTTCATCTGCTGGATGTTATATCCAAGTTTACGCAGCGCAGGCGCAGGTAGCTCTAATGTATTATGAGCTAAGATATTTCCTGCGACAAAATTCTCCTGCCCAGGTACACTAAAATCATAAACTTCACGCTGCTTTTTAGG
This sequence comes from Candidatus Parcubacteria bacterium, assembly GCA_023135505.1. Taxonomy (GTDB): domain Bacteria; phylum Patescibacteriota; class Patescibacteriia; order JAACEG01; family JAACEG01; genus JAGLTA01. The sequence goes on from JAGLTA010000165.1 coordinate 170, forward strand.
CAATTTCTTAATTCTGACAACTTTATCCCATAGAATATCTGCATTGGCAATAGTTTTTAGATAATCAGCAAGTTTTGTGTCTTTAGACTCAATGTATGCAGCAATCTTTTTGAGTTTTCTTCTGCCAAGTGCATTGTTTCTGTTAATATAATCATTGCTGTTGAATACACTCCTGGGGCAATATTGTTTTATCTTTTCTAGGATTCTTATACCTAATTTAAAATTATCAGAAGTATCATGAGTAGAGATTTTATCTGCAAGCTTATCAAGATTTCTGTTCTTATACGGCTGCAATAACCGAATTGTTTTGGCAAATATCTTAATGCTTTTTAAATCACTGATTCTTCCATCCTTTGTCCGATCATTTGGTTTTGATTTTGCTTTTCTTAATCTATTTATCCTAAATGTTATACCTAATGAAAGAAGAATTGTCTGAAGATCATCAAGAAGTCTTAAAGATGCAAGCGATACAATAATCTCCTTATCTGAGACACAGCCATCTCCTGAAAAGAATCCTCTAAGGAATGCTGATTTCAAGGATTTTTTTAATGTAAATATCCATGCTGGAATCTTTTTAGTATAAGCATTGCCAGTCAAATCCATCTGTTCAAATAAATATTTCATTGATGCAGAATGAATCATTAAAGAAAACTTATCCGAATGATTCTTAACCGGAAATCCAAACCGTTCAGCTATCTTTCTTACTAATAACCTTTCTTGTGGTGATGAAACTGAAAATATAATTGAATTTCTATCATAACAGCCATCTGCAATCCAAAGACCAAGAGCTTCCAGGAATTCTTGATCTAATTTAATATCTACAGGCATCCATTTAGCATGACCGTTTACTTTATATTTATCATATTGCAGATTAAGTTTTTTTGCAATTTTCAATGGAATTACTCCACCTCTGCACCAGTGCTGCAGGTTAGATTTTAATCCAAAAGGTTGTAGAGATTTCCGATTTAATAATTTTTTATCAACCTGAACATAGATACCTTCTTCAGAAAGTGGAGTTTGATATGAATTCATCTTTTTCTCAGGAAGTTGTATTGTTAAAGGGACTGCGATTTTGTCGCCAATTATAAGTTGATCAGTCTTAATCTCATTCAACAATTCATCATCTCCTATTGTAAAAAGACTATGATCTTTAGTGACTTCAATAACTCTGCCAGTTGCTGTGATTACTTCATATACATCTTTTGTAACTGTATGCTTATGTATCTTTATTGTCTTTTGCATTGATATTTTGCCATCTCTATCACATGAAGAAATCTTTGTATTTAGAAGATTGATATATTCCATTGAACCATTCTTTTTTATGCCATATTTGTTACTTGCTTGCATAAAATAGTCTTCAACTGTTGTTCTGTAAAATACATTTTTATCTTTAACTATTATTAAAGAATTTCCTGTGATGCTGTCCTCTATAGTCAATATCCGGTTTTTCCGGAGAATCTCT
>JAGLTA010000017.1 GCA_023135505.1 Candidatus Parcubacteria bacterium
CATACCCCGTAGAAGAATTTCGAATTAGCGAAACCTTGTTTATTTGTTAAATACTTATTTTGATTCATAAAAATACTCTTTCAATCTTCGCTTAACCAATCTTTGCCCCTGAGTTGTTTTTAAATATTTTTCTCTTCTTTCGGCGTCCTTTTTTAATAAATACGCTTCATAATGAACTAATTTAATCGGCAACCGCCTATTTGTTGATTTAACTTTACCAGCTTTGTGTTCAATAATTCTGCGTTTTAAATTTCTCGTAAACCCAGTATACAATTGGTTGTTATTTAATAATAAAATATAAACATAATACATAAACTCTTAACCATTGACTTATTAAGCGGAGAGGGAGGGATTCGCCCCGATATCCATCGGGGCGCCACGGCGGATGCTGTGGCGAACCCTTATGGCACAGTTTTGTAATGCGGAGAGGCAGGGATTCGAACCCTGGGCGCCCTTGCGGACGCAACGCTTTTCGAGAGCGTCCTATTCAACCGCTCTAGCACCTCTCCGTTTCTAATGTCAGATATCGGATTTACTATTTTTTATTTAAAAATTTATTTATTTCTTCAACATATTTATCATACGAATTAAAAACTCCAGTATTATGCCCGCCTGCAATTTCTAAAAATACTTTGGGCTCATTGGCATTGTAAAACAGCCTTTCGCCTTGCTCAAAAGGAATGATTTCGTCATCTCTGCTATGGACAACCATAATTTGCGCTTTAATATTCTTAATTTTATCATTGCTTAAAAATTTATATTTTGCAATCAAACCGACCGGCAAAAACCAATGATGCTTCTTAGCCATATCAATAACTGAATAAAAAGTGGATTCAACTATTACGGCAAACACATCCTTTTCTTGCGCCAAATCAATAGCCACTGCTCCGCCTAATGAACGGCCCCAGATAATTATGTCTTTTATCTGCTTGCCCTGTTCTTTTATAACATAATTCCATGCGGCCAAGCCATCCAAGTAAATATCTTTTTCTTTTTTGATTTGCCCGCTGCTTTTCCCATATCCGCGGTAGTCAACCATTAAGCAATTTAAATTTAATTTTTTAAATATTTCAACCTGTGATACTCTGTCGGAAATATTTCCGGCATTGCCATGAAAAAAAATCACGGTTTTGCTGTCTTTTTTGTTTTCCAACCACCACGCATGCAATTTTTCTCCATCATTAGTTTCAAGCCAAACCTCTTCAACGCCTAAATTGCTTGGCGGAACAATATACTCTTTTGAAGAAAAAAACAGATAACTTTCTTGATTAATAAACATATAAAAAATCACAAAAACATAAACGGATAAAATAATAATGACAATATCTAAAATTATTTTTTTAATCATTTTTTTCTAAATTACGCTTATTCTCTAAACTATAAAACTCATGATCGCAATTAAAATAAAAAACATCTCGGAAAGTCTATTGTTATTACTATTATAAAACACAATAATCCTTTAGCTGAATAATTATCAATCAAAACCTAATGTTGGCTGTCTGATTTTAGGATTTTGATTTCATTGTCTGTTAAATATCTATATTCTCCCTGCTTTAAATTTCCTAATTTTAATTCTCCGATCTCTGTCCGCGACAAATCCTTAACTTCACAGCCAAACTTTTTAAACATTTTTCTAATCTGCCGTTTCTTTCCTTCAGTTAACATTATTTCAAATCTGTTATCGCCTAAATACTTCACATCTTTAACTTTAGCGATTACGCACATATTTTCATTATCGTTGATATCAACTCCTTTTAAAAAATTATTTTCAATATCCTTGATTCTTAATTTCACCCTAATCGGGTGACCACCCGTTAGGGTGGCTTTATTCTTAATTCTTAATTCAACTATATATTTCTTACAGCATTCAAATTTCGGATGCGTTAATCTTTGCGCTAAATCTCCGTCATTGGTTAGCAAAACAAGCCCGCGGCTATTTTTATCTAATCGCCCGGCAATAAACAGCCGCTCTTTGATATTTACTAAATCAAAAATATTCTTCTCGCCTGAAAACTTTCGGTTTGTGCAAGTATATCCAACAGGTTTATTTAAAATAACATAAATTTTCTTTTCAACTAATCTGATTTTCCGGCCGCAAATAATTATGCTGTCTCCGTCTTGCGCGGAATCTCCTAATTTAACAGGTTTTTCATTGATAAAAACTTTTCCCTGCTTAATAAATTCCTCGGCTTTCCGCCGCGAACAAAATCCTGACCTTGCTATAAATTTTTGAACTCTCATTTTTTCCATAAAAATAAAACTTTATCGCCGACTTTTATATTATGCTTTTCGCAGAAACCGGCGTTTACTTCTAATACTTTGCTGGCTTTTTGTTTCGGAGTATAGGTCGGAATATTTTTTGCTTGCGGCAAATCAGCGTTTTTAGTTATTTGAACTATTTTATCGTTATTTATCCAAATTATATCAATCGGAAATTTCATTTCTTTCATCCAGAAAGAGTGAAAATCTTCTTTGTTAAAAATAAACAGTATTCCGCAATTATCGCAAAGATTTTCTCTTCCAGACAACCCTTTTATTCTCTCTTGCTCCGTCTCCGCCAATTCAACTTTAATATTCTGCTCTTTAATTTTTAAATAATAATCTTGCTCTTTTTTAGCGCATCCGGCAAGCAAAATAATTATTAAAAATAAAAAAATAGTTTTTTTCATAAATTATTATTCAATAGGTTTATTCTTCTGTTTTTTTAAAAAATAGATATAAAACGCGGACAAAATAACAGCTACCGCCAATAACGCTGATAAAACCAAAAATCTGCCCATACTTTTAAAAAACAGCCCGAGCGCGGCTAAAAATAGAGTTAAGATATATAAAAAAACAACCGCTTGCCGATGGCTCAATCCGAAATCCAGCAATTGAAAATGCAGATGCTTTTTGTCAGAGTGCGAAAAAGGCGATTCTTTTTTAATAATCCTTTTAATAA
>JAGLTA010000018.1 GCA_023135505.1 Candidatus Parcubacteria bacterium
TTAAAAACATATATATAAATAAATGTACTATTAAAACAACAACGACAAAAGAAAAAAAATTGATATATTGTAAAATTTTTATTAATTTTCCTTTTTCCATTTTTTAATAATTAAATTTTCTAACTTTTTTTCTTTTATTATTTCTTTTTATTGCATTACCAGACGGCAAGGAATTAAACCGTTTCCAACCAGCATATATCTTTTTAAACCTTTTTTTTGTCATTTGTTTTTTCATTTTTATTTATTAGGTTTTAAAAATGGAACATAATTCAAAATAAAAACAATCGCCCTGAAGAGTAATCGTAAAAAATAATAAGAAAGATATAAAACTAAAATAGCGGCAACAGTCGGCAAAGGTAAAAAATAACCTAAAGAAGACAACAAACCAACAGCAACATCAACAGAATCAAAAAAATCTATCGGCAAAGAAACAGTTGGAAGAATAGAAAAAAACCAAATAAAAACATTGAAAAATGGAATTGTTATTAATTCGATTATTGACATAAATTAAAATTAACTAGTTATAACTTCTTCTTTATTAATAAACATCTTTCTAACATCGGCTAAAAGCCAAATAATAAACCCGAGCCAAAAGAAAACTGAAAAGAAAGACCTAAACCAAACTATAGAAGTGGAAAGCCCTCCAAACATATCAGAAATATTAAATGACATACCATTATAAGAACCTGATTGACTAACGGGAGGAGAAGTTGACCCAGCAGAAATAGCAGACGCAGAAACAACTATTTTATTTTTTATTTGATAAAGAAAAGCAAATTTACTTTCAAAAGCAAATTTTATTCTATCCATTTGATTCGGAAAATAAGAGGGTGGAGCAAATATTGCTTTACAAACTTTATTAAAAAAATCTATCTTAAAAGGTTCGCCTAAATAATTCGGAAAGTACAAAGTCATATCATCACAATATAAAGCTTCGTTAGGATTTTGACTTTCGACCCCGCCAGTAACTCCATTATCAACATCATAATAAATTACAAATCTTAAAAAATTTAATTTATTTGTTTGACCGGTATCATCATAATAATCTAATTGATAATATCCTGGCCCGGGATTTTCCGGCTCAACTTTTAAATATAAAAAAACTTCATCTGATTGACAATCTAAATATAAACCACCTTTAACAAATCTATTGATAGTTGCAGATACATCAATTGTTGAAAAAGTATTATCAGTATAAGAATTATAATCAAAATATCCACTTGTAATATCATCACAAGAAATATCACCTATACCAGCACTAACAATAATTTCCTGATCGTTAATATTATTGAAAGTCTTTGAAGGTCTTCCGTCCACATAATCCATATCATACAAAAAATCTAATGGATAATTAAAAACATAATTACGAGATCCCGGAGTTTCAATATTAAAAGTTCTTTGAACACTATCAGAAGATTCTCCAGTAACAGAATTATATAAAACAACTGATAAAACAACATCATCATATGTACCTAAAATAGAAAGGTAAGCTTCAGGAATAGTAGGAATATAACGATTTTTTTCTTCTTCAACATTATCAGTATCAATATTAAAATAATTAAAATATAAAGTATTAGTGTTAGAATCTGAAATATAAACAAATACTTTATCAAATGGCGCAGATGTTTCTCCATGATTCCAATAATTAAACTCCACATCGAAAAAAGAACCTAACACAGTTTCGTCATTTGTAGGACTTATTATTTCAATTGTTCCTGAATCTTCAATTGAATCAACAACAACATTATCTATATGAAAAGTACCCTCATTTGTTCCTGAATCAACAGAAAAAGGAACTGTTAAATATGATAAATCTGAAACTGCGTTTCTAACAGCCCAACCAGAAAAATCTTGATCATTATATTTAATTCTATAATTAGCATTAGAATAATTAATTTCAATAACAATATCGTGCCACACATTTAATGGAATATTTTCAACGACTGTAAGTTGAGCATTACCGCAACCTGTAGCACCATCAGCGTCTTTAACTCTTAATGCCGGCTGGCTAGAACCGTTACCACAAAGATAAAACTCTACAAAATAAGTGGCAGAACCATAATCAGGAGAATAACCATAAACAGCAAAATAGCCATTTTCATAACCATTTGTTCCATGAATAGTAATTAACTTAATTTTATAACTAATAAATTTAGAAGTTGAACCTGTTTCTACATACATTGTATTAGAATTTGTTCCTGAAATTAATAAAGAATTCGGAGAAGAAACAGAATTAGCGGACGAAACAACCGCATTATTTGAATATGAAGCCCAAAGACCTTGCGAGGAAATATCTCCTAAATTATAAGAATCAAAATTTTCATTCATTTCAGCACTAGCATCAGCGCTAAAAAAACAAAAAAATAACAAAATTATACAAATGAATAAAAACCTTTTTTTCATAAATTTTTAAATAAATAATCAATCAGAAGTTAGAAAATAAATTCTAACCTCTATTGATTATCTACCCTTTAACGCTCTTTTTACCCAACTATAAGCAATCAAAGCAATTGCTAGAGTCGCAGTTAAAAGAAGCAAAGACGGAAGATAAGCAGTAATCATTGTAGTTAGTTCCGTAGTAACAGCCGTTACATCGGCTGCAGCATAAGCCGCTTTAGCACTAGGAATACCAAAAACAAAATTTATAATTTCTGAAATCATAAAATTTTATTTAACGGATTAAACAGAGTTCTTTTATAAAACTCTTATTATTATACCAAAAATATTTTGGTATAATATAAAAATTTTATCTACCTTTCAAAGCTTTTTTTACCCAACTATAAGCAATCAAAGCAATTGCTAGAGTCGCAGTTAAAAGAAGCAAAGACGGAAGATAAGCAGTAATCATTGCGGTTAAATTCACAGTAACATCAGAAACATCAGAAGGAGTATATGCTCGAGCAACTGGAATGTTCAAAACAAAATTAAAAATTTCGCTTATCATAAATTTTACATTAGTTAATTAGTTATATTAAAATTTCGTATAATTATTTAAAGATCTATGAAACATTTTAAAAGCAATTCTAGCCGGGAGTGCTATCACTAAAAAACCAATAAAAGGCACAGTATAAACTGATAACATTTGAGCAACATCTGAAAGAATTAATGTAACATCGGCAGTAAAAGTCATAAAATTATTTTAATTGAAAAACCCACTTATAAATAACAACATATAAAAGAAAAACGACAATCGCAAATACTGAAAAAAAATGCAAAAATTCTGTAAGATACACAAAAAAAGCGGACTTATCAAATAACGATTCACAAGTCGCTTGATCAATTCCGCTTAATGTTGTGCAATCAAAAGTCATTTTTTATTTTTGATTAATTATTCTTAAAAGCTTAAATTTATAACCTTGCAATCCTTTTACTGATTCTATTTCTAACTGAATCATTTCTTTCATTGGAATCTCTGGAAAATCTTTAGCTACAGAAATTTCTGTAACATCTTCATCTTCATTTGGATTAAACACTTTTATTTTTCTGTACTCTATTTTTTCACCGTTTTTGTTTTTAAAATCTTTTACTTCATCTTTTAATACTGTTGTTATTATTGGAAATATCATTTTTTTGATATTAATTATTTATATATATTTAAACCGCTTTTTTGCGGATAATTGGCGGGTGCGTAAGACCCAATTGAGGGGTAATCCCGCACCGTATTAGAATAGCTAAATTTCTAACATTTTTATAATATCATATATTTAAAATTTGTAAACAAAAGTTATCCACAGTTTAATTTTAATCTTTAATTTTATTTCTAAATAAATAAAACAGTAACATACCTAAAATTCCCCAAATCCAAAAATAATAAAAAACACGCATTTCAGTATTAACCTCAAAAAATAAATCCATATATTTAAATTAATTTTCAAAAAGTAAACAATAACAAATCCATAAACTATGATATACAAAAGCAAAAATTAAAGTCAAACAAATTGATAAAGTTTCTATCATTTCAATCATATATTTTTTAAATTAATTGATAGCTCATATATTCAACTTTCAAATCTTTATATTTCCAATCTTTTTCAAAAGTCTTCTTTAAATTATTTTTTGATTTAAATTCTAAAACGCTTAAAGTTCCTTTAATTTCAAACGGACGAGCCAGCCCACGCGAACAAAAAAATTTTTTGCGCCCCCGAAGCTGAAGCTTTTCTTTTTTAGAATTTTCAATTTTTGCTAAATCCTTTTTTGTTAATTTTCTTTTATCCGAATGAGTCGCGAAAACTTGACCTAAATTATAATGAATAAAATTTTTAACAAAGTATCGCCCTAAATCTTTTATATTTCGTACTCTATTTGGTTGAACAAAACCATTTCCCCAAATTTTTTCCAACTCCTTTTTTTTAATATATTCTAAATTACAAACTAAATGATAGTGAACCGCACCACGCTGTTGAAATTCTACAACACACACATATAAAAAATACGGATATAACTTTTTTATTTTTCTAACAAATTGTTTAAATTCATTATTAGCAATATTTAAATCTTTTACATTTTCCGCAAAAGTCAATGTCAAGAATTTATTTAAGCACTCATTACAATTAACCAAATTACAAATAATAGTAGTAGAACGATGATCAGCAAGAGCGGATCGCTTGCTTTTTTTATCTTTGTCATAATTTGTTCTTTTAGCCTTGTAACCAGATAATTGCCACTTTGAATATTTGTATACTTCGATAGTTTTCCCTGAAATAACAAGTTTTTCGATGTATTTTTTCATTGCGTTTGGTTCTTAAGTGTATATGCGGACGAGCCCAGAGGTTTTATATTTTTTAAAAAATTGTTAAAAGTTACCCACCCTTTTGCTTGTTGCTTGTTGTTGCAACAACAAGCAAAAGCATGGATAACTTTTTTAAAGTCCAAACATTAATTCTTTATCATCATAAGATTCATACAAATCATTTGAAGCTATAAATGACTGCCTCCATGCCACTCTATCGCCTTTAAATTGATCTATAATATCCTCGCCATTACTATTACGCATAATCTTCCCCTCCTCGTCCATTCGTGCAATTCCTTTGTAGTGTTTAAGCTCAAAAGCTTTCCACCATATCCAGCGATGTTTCCAATTATTAACTTCGATAATATAATCAAATTTATCTCTAAATCTTTTATTAATATCAAGATACCTTTGTGCCCCCATTACTACAGTTTTATTTAAATGCCTATTTTGTGTTATTAATTTTTTCAAAATTTTCGGAAAATCTTTCCAATCTTGAGAATCAAATTTTTCATTTGCTTCATCAATATATATAACAGAATTCGGAGGCGTACTCATTATATCCTCAGCTGTTAATAATATTCTAGGATCAGCATATTTACTTTTATAATTTGCAAATATATGAATAGGCACATCATACATATCACGAACAATAGATTGATGATATTGCATAGACGCTGTCTTACCTTTGCCTTTTTCTCCTACAAAAATAATAAATTCTTCAGGAACTTTCGGACGAGGGTTTTTATGATCATACCAAAGCCACTTAAAATAATTAATTATTTTCATAAAATTTTCTGTTTAAATTAAATCTATTTTCAAAATCATCATTAGTCTTTTCATATTGTTTCATATAACGATAATCATCTTGTAAAGTATAAGAGAAAGAAAATAGATATTTAGCAATGTAGAAACAAAATAAGCCTACTACAAGTTCCTCATATCCCATAAAAAAAACTAAACCAAATAAAAATATTTTTATTGATAAAAATATACAAAGACAACCAAAAACAATCGGGAATATATTAATAAATTTTTCTTTAATATTTTTCATTTTTTTAATTAAATAAAGAAATTAAAAACATATATATAAATAAATG
>JAGLTA010000019.1 GCA_023135505.1 Candidatus Parcubacteria bacterium
GAGTTTCAGGCCCTCTGCTTGACAGGATAGACCTGCATATTGAGGTTCCAAAAGTCAAGTTGGATAAATTAGTTTCGGACAATCCGTCTGAAAATTCAGCCGCTGTCCGCGAAAGAACGCAAAAAGCGCGCGAGCGGCAAAATGCGCGGTTTAAAAATCTGGATATTTTTACTAACGCGGAGATGAATTCGCATCAGGTTAAGCGCTTTTGTAAAATTCAGGATCATGGATTAGAGCTGTTAAAAAACGCGGTGAGGCAATTTAATCTGTCCGCGCGCTCATATTTCAAAATGCTAAAACTCGCGCGCACAATCGCGGATTTGGCAGACAGTGATAAAATTGAAACGCATCATCTAGCGGAAGCGCTGCAATACAGGCCGAAAACGGAGTAATTTCACGGTTTTAGGTTTTAATGTTTTATGATATAATAAAAATGAATTTAAAATATTTTATTGGTAAATAATTTTAATTAGACTCACTATGGCAAACGAGAGAATAACTGAAAATTTTTTTAGAAAATTTGTGCTTCAAGATGAATTTTATAAAAATAATAAAATTATTTTTGAGGAGCAATCGTCAAAAAATATAAAAATTGATAAACTTTTAAAAAATACTTCGAAAGGAGGTGTCGGGAAAGGTTATCCTGAATTTGTAATTCAATTCAAAGAAAATCCGGATTTCATTATTGTTGTTGAATGCAAAGCAGATTCAAGATTTCATGAATCAAAAAATAAAAACAAATATAAAGATTATGCTGTTGATGGCGCTTTACTCTACTCATCTTTTTTGTCAAAAGAATTTGATGTTTTATCAATTGCAATTAGCGGAGAGAGAAAAAACAATTTAAAAATTTCGCATTTTTTACAATTAAATGGGACTGAGCAATGCCATAAAATTTTCAAAGATAATTCTTTTTTACCTTTAGAAAATTATTTAAACGGCTATCAAACAGATGAAAGAAAATTTAATCAAGATTTTCAAGAATTATTAAAATATTCAAAAACGCTTAATGATAGTTTGCATATATTAAAAGTTCCAGAATCAAACAGAAGTTTGCTTATTAGCGGAGCTTTAATCGCCCTACACGATAAGGCCTTTCGCAATGCTTATAAATATCAAAAGCCAAAAGAATTAGCAGAAAATTTAATTAACACAATCAAAAATAAACTCGCTGATGTTCAAAATAAACATATTGATGACATAATCACAAGTTATAGTTTTATAAAAACGCATACAATTTTATCAAAACAAGAAAATAAATTAAGAGATATAATTGAGTCAGTTGATAAAAGAATAAATAATTTTATAAAAACATATAAATATTTTGATACTCTTGGGCAATTTTATATTGAATTTTTAAGATACGCCAATAACGATAAAGGTCTGGGGATTGTTTTAACTCCGCCGCACATCACAGAATTATTTTGCGAAATTGCAAATGTAAACAAAGACAGTGTTGTTTTAGATACTTGCACTGGAACTGGCGGATTTTTAATTTCCGCTATGAAAAAAATGGTTATTGATGCAGGAGGAAATAAGAAAAAAGAGTTAGAAATTAAATCAAAGCAAATTATAGGCATAGAATTACAACATAGCATTTTTTCTCTTACTTGTTCTAATATGTATATTCATGGAGATGGAAGAAGCAATTTAATTAAAGGAAGCTGTTTTGATGAAAAAATAATTAAGCAAGTAAAAAAATATAAACCAAATGTTGGATTTTTAAATCCTCCCTATAAATCTAATAAAAATGATGTTGAAGAATTGGAATTTATTTTAAATAATCTTTCAATGCTTGAAAAAGGAAGTTCTTGCGTTGCGATTGTTCCTACAAGTTGCATGTTAGCAGATACTGGCAAAAAGTTGGAATTAAAAGAAAAAGTATTAAAAAGACATACGCTGGAAGCAGTTTTTTCTATGCCAAATGAGCTTTTTTATAACTCAAATGTAAGTGTTGCTACTTGTATAGTTGTATTTAAAGCGAAGGAAAAACATCCTAATAATTATAAAACTTATTTTGGTATTTGGAATAATGATGGTTTTGTTAAAATTAAAAATATAGGAAGGACAGATTTTTATAATAAATGGGAATTGATTAAAAAAGATTGGATTGAAAATTATAGAAATAAAGATGAAATGATTGGGCATAGCATAAAACAGATTGTCAATAAAAATGATGAATGGGTAGCAGAAAGTTATATTAAAATAGATTATTTAAAAACTACAAAAATTGATTTTAAAAATTTTTTATTTAAATATGTGGGTAGTTTGTTTTTGCTAAAAAAGTTGAATTGCATTAATAAAACTTCGAAAAATAAAAATAATTTAGACATAAAAAATAAACGATTTAAATATTTTAATCTAACTGGTAAAAATGGATTGTTCTATATTCAAAAAGGCGAAAGATTAAATAAAAATTTAAGAGTTCAAGGTAAAATACCCCTGCTAACATCAACATCCTTAAATAATGGCATATCTAATTTTATAGATTATAATAATTTTAAAAATTCAAAAAAGATTTTTGAAAATAAAATTACAATAGATATGTTATCAAATGTTTTTTATCATGGTTATCGCTATTTTAGTGATGATAATATTCATACATTAATTTTAAAGGAAAAATATCAAAAATTCGATAATCAATATACTTTAATTTTTATTGCTACTTTATTGCAAAATATAGATATTAGATATAATTATGGAAGACAAGCAAGATTAAAAAGGCTGGAAAATGAAACAATAGCGCTTCCAACAAACGATAAAAGCAATATTGATTGGAAATTTATGGAGGATTATATTAAGTCATTGCCCTATTCGTCAAATTTATAGTAAATAACAATTTTATGATACTTTCAGACAGAGACATTTTAAAAGAGCTAAAAAGCGGCGGGGTTATTATTGACCCGTTTGATAAAAAAAATCTGCAGCCGTCAAGCGTTGACTTGCATTTAGACAAAGAGTTTTTAATATTTGACACAAGCAGACATTTTGTGATTGACGTAAAAGAGCCGGCGAAGGATTTGATGAAAAAAATAACAATAGATGAAGGCGGTTATTTTATTCTGCATCCGAGCGAATTCGCGCTCGGGGTTATTTTGGAAGAGACCGGGGTTTCTGATCGGCTTGTCGGACGGCTGGAAGGAAAAAGCTCGCTCGGGCGGCTTGGAATTATTATCCATACGACAGCGGGATATCTTGACCCAGGCAATTCTTTAAAGATGACACTGGAACTTTTTAACGCTGGGTCGCTGCCGATAAAACTTTATTACAAAATGCCGATCGCTCAGATGGCTTTTGAGTATCTGTCTTGCGCCTGTGAAAAACCCTACGGCTCAGAAGGGTTAAACAGCAAATATCATAAAGACAAAAAACCTACTGCGTCTAAAATGTATAAAAATTTTTAAAAAATAAAATAGTATGGCAAACATTTTCATTTATGATGAATTTAATCCAGAAGATATAGCTATGATGCAAGCGCTTTACTCGCGCAGTCCTAAAAGCGCGGAGGAGCACGCGGAAAAAGTGAAAAAATCAGGATCAGGAAAATTCATGGAAAAATTTTATGTTGGATACGGGCATCAAAGCATAGCTGACTGTGGCAGCACAACGATATTTATTGAAAAAGTTTCTATTTTGGCGGACAAAGCGATACAAGACTGGCCTTTATATAGCGGACAGGAAACAAGCACACGCTATATTGATATGTCTAAACAGCAGATAATAGATC
>JAGLTA010000002.1 GCA_023135505.1 Candidatus Parcubacteria bacterium
GCTCGGAGTTTTTATTTTATCGCTATGCTCTTATTTTTTATAATGCAATAAATTTCATATTTTTACATTTATTTTTTTTAATTTTTTTTAATTCCTTTTTACCATTTTGTTTTTCTTCGGGCTTCGCTTAATTTTTAAAATGGAATTTCAGTGACATCGCTTTCTTTTATATCTTGATTTGTTTTCTCGCTACTATCAACCACTAAAATGCTTTTGGCTCGTTTCAAAACATGATCGTAAGTCATTATTATTAAATTATGGTAGCTTGAGTTTAAAATGCGGTAAGCTTCTTTTTGGTTATTATTCCAATCATTTGAACGACCAAAAATCAAAACGCAACGCGGTTTTATTGTTTTAACATTACCAACTCGTTTTAAAAATTTAACACTATTTGCTTCTCTCTCTACTTCGTAAATATATTTTGTTGCTTGTGTAATTGCTTTTGTTAGATCAGAAGATGGTACATAATTTTCATGATCTTGAGCGCCCGCCCAAAAATTTAAATTGCTTTGTGGGCGTTTAATCTCAACAATATCGAGAAAACCATCGTATGCTTGCATTAAATAATCTGGAATGTTTGCTGTGTCTATTTCTCGCTCATCCAAAATTTTTACAAATTCACTTCCTAATATCCAATCATTGCACTTAAACCATTCTTGCCATTTTTGTTCAATTAAATCCTGATCAAGCATTGCTTCAAATTGTTTAATGGTTTTTATGCGTGTCTGGTTTTGTAATCCAACAACAAGATCGTCTGGTAAAATATTGTTTTTTGCTATAAAATCTAAAACTTTTTGCTTGTCGGGGTTGTCAAAAATTGCCTTCAAATGCTCAATATTTTTTTGGTCAAATTTTTCATCAACAGGAATATATTTTTTTATCCCTTTTTTAAATGGTTCATAATTTTCCGATATAAATTCAAGTAATTTTTGAAATTCCTCATTATCTAAAGTAAGCTCGCTTTTTGGATTTTTCACTTCAAGAGTTTCTGGGGCGAAAGCGTTTTTATTGTATCTGCCGATTTTTATACAAATATCTTCTTGTTGTGAATTTTCATGCGGAATTTTCCAAAAAATTGCGCGCGTAATAGTTTTAGTTTTTTCTTTGAGAAGTCCGATTAAATATTCAATGCCTTTTTGTGTTGTTTTGATTGTTGCCATAATTTACTTTAGATTTAAATTTTCCCAATCTTTCTCGTTTTTATAAGAATAATTTTCTTTTCTGTTTATTTTCCAATTTGGATATTTTTCAATAACTATTCCGCCGTCAATTTCAAAATTATATTTTGATTGATTTTTTTTAATCCATTTTTGCAAAGCTTTATTTTTATCGGCAGTTTCTTGACTTTTTGCAGTAATATCATTTTTGGGATCTACAAAATAAACCTTGCTTTTTGTTTTGATAATAAAATCAGGATAAAAAAGCCTTTTTTTATTTTCTTGTTTATCAAAATACTCAACAGCAAAAACATTTCTTCCGCTATTATCTTGTTTGTGCCACCAAATAATATTTTTTTGAGATTCCAAAAATTGAATAAAACTTATTTCATTTTTTCTTCCGCTATACTTTTTTTTTAGATAAAATTTTTCGTAAGCGTTTTTGAAAATTTTAATAGTTTTTTGCTTATGATCAAAAAGATTATTTTCAGGTTTTATTTTTTGTATTTCTTCGTAGTCATCTGTAAAACATACTTCTTTTTCTGGTAATTCTAAATCAAAAATATTTATTTCTTCTTTCTCTCTAATTTCAATTTTATATTTTTCTCTAAAAGCTTTCAGCGCTTTACTAATAACAGTTTTTAATTTGCTTGATTCTTTCAATAATTCATTAACGATAATGGGATAATAAACAGACCTATCAAGACCAATTCTTGTGCTAAACCAAACATTCAAAGCTTTTTTTAACGGACTCCATGAACGAGATGGGTTATATTTCGCTTCTTCATCGCCTTGTTTTTTTAATTCTTCAAAACAAAGCAGATTATAAAGCCTTTCTACATCCAATTGAGAAAAATGATAATTCAAATTTTTGCCTTTTTCTTTAATTTCATTAACAAAATTATCAAAACTTTCAATCTCCGCGTTTACAATAATTTTGTTGTTTATATTCTTTTTTTCTAAATCAATATCTGATTTTATTTTTTTATAATTTTCTCTTTGTTTAGAAGTTTCGTAAACCGTGCCAAATTCCGTGTCTAAAAATTCTTTGAAAAATTTTTGCCACTTATCTTCGGGGGTAAGTGTGTTAAAATCTACTCTTTGGTGATAGGTTGTTTTTAGTGTAATTCTTTTAATACCCCTTTTTAATTTTGTATAATGGATTGGCGGTTTATTTCCGTTTTCAGTTTCTTTAATATTTTTGATATGGCTTTTGTTATAGTTTGTATAAATAAAAGCCTTGTTTAATTCTTCTTTTTCATAATTATGAGCCTCTGGCATTCTTTTGATTCGCCCTATAATTTGAGTATGAAATGTCGGGCTGGTAATTTCCCTAAACATTACAAGCACTTCGGCACGCGGACAATCCCAGCCAGTCGCAGGAGCAACTTTAAAAATCATAAAATTAACCTTATTGTCATTATTTTCTATCAAAGCAAGATTCTTCTTTTCTTTTGAAAGCCAAATTGCGATTTCATTATCTTTTACTCCTTTTTGTTTTAAATAAGACAAAACAAGATTTTTTAAATTCGTCTGTACTTCTTCTTTTTCTTTAAAATCGCTTGGCAATTGAATCAAAACAAGTGGATTGATGTTAACTCCTAAATCTTTATAGTATTTTTTCAATTCCAACCTTTTGTTATAAGCAAGATCAAGCATTATCTCGTCCTCTGAAAGTTGTTTGTTTTCTAATTTTTTTATATCCTCATCGGTTTGAATAATAATTTTTTCTTTAATCAATCCGCTTGCAATTACATCTTTTTCTAAAGCTTCAACAAAACCTGCTTTTTTTTGAGAAACATCGCTAATGCTTGGCAAATCTTTTGGCGTTGCTGTAATTTTCAAAATAATTCTCGGATCAATAAGATCAATTATCTCGTTGGCAAGACGAGTTTCTGTTTCTGTATGTGCTTCGTCAATAATTAAAACAATATCTCTTTCTTTTCTTGTTTTTTGAATAAACTCGTCAAAAACAGCCTCACCACCATAACCCACACCTCCGCTCTTTCTTAATTTTTTTGATTCTTTATCTGTCCCTTTTATTTTTGACCAATTGATAAAGAAAATATTATTTTTATAAAGTTTCCCCTCGCTTAAATTATTCACATCCTTAAGATTCATAGCAGTTCCCTCATTGAAATAGTGATATAATTTATTTTTAGACTGCGAATACGAGTCGTCACCGCCAAAAGATATCCAAATATACGCTTTGTCTTCGTGAAATTGATAATTGCCATCAAGACACCTCAAAAATTCCGCCATCATTAAAGTTTTTCCCGCTCCTGTCGGTGCTTTAAAAACAATCGGCAGTCTATATTGATTTGTTTTCCATAAATCTAAAAAAGTCAAACTTAATTGATCTATGGCTGTTGACTGAAAATCTTTTAAACTTATCATAAATTATTTTAATTTATCTTTGAGCGTTAAATTAATTTCTTTGTAAATATCAATTATTGGCTCTGGGATATCTTCAACAACAATATTCTTTCCGAGATATGTAAAAAGTTTTTTATCTAATATTCCATACGAAAAAATATATAATACTGTTTTTTTGTTTTTAATTTTTTTTAATAATTCATCAAATTTATCTGTATCTTCTCTAAAATAAATCGCTGTTTTCATAGTTTTATCTTTGTTCTCAAAAATTTGATACCATTCGCAAATCTCCACTTCCTCAAAAGTGTTTTCTTTAATAGCAATCATCTGCCCCGCTTTTTCGGTTAACTTACGCCTTTGTTTGTCATTTATATTATCAATTCTCTTAACTGGAATTAAATCAGTTCTAAAATATTGTAGATTGCCACCCAACCCTTTTATTTTTTCGCTTTTTTTGGATTTCTTAGTATAGCCCTTAATAATTTTTTTAATTCGCGGATAACAAACTTCTTCTGCAATCCCGCCCTCATTGTTAGTGCAAAGAATAAATTTTCTTTTTGTTTTTTCTTCATTATTCAAATCCAAAACTGCCTCGCCAGTCGTTCCCGATCCTGCGAAAAAATCAAGAACAATGGCATTTTGTGGAATGTGAGAAATTTTCATCAAATGATCAATCAATTCTTTTGGTTTAGAATATGGAAAATCAAGCCCCAAGGTTTTTAAATAATCAGCTCCTCGTCTGTTTAAAAATTGTTTGCCTATCAAAAAATTTCGCGGTTTTACTCCTTTGCCTTTTCTTTCTTCTAAATAACTTTTTGTGTAAATATTATATTTAGCTTGTTTTCCATTTTGATCTAATAAAGGCGATGTTTTAGTTTGTTTAAAAACAAGAAGGTGTTTTTGTTTTAAATATGTTTCCGCTGTCCATCGCCAAACTTTATCTTCCTTTGTCTCTGGTTTTATTTTTGAAGCTTCTTTTTTATCTTTTGGAAAAACATTCCCCGGAGGAATAACTAACGAATTATCAGGGCATAAAATATAATATCTCTGGTTTGTGCAACCCCTCATCGGGTCTAATGCAGATTGATATAAAGCAATATCATCTCGATATTTTCCGTTTTCGTCTTCTTTTCTATAAAGCTCTTCATTAACTTCGTCATAAAAATTATTCGTGTCTATATTCGCTTTATTCTTCGCATAGCAAACAACATAATCACAAGACGGAGCAAAATGATTTCCTTTGTCACTGGCCGTTTTTGAAATTCTAGAAATTAAAGTTAAAAAGTTTTGTGGCCTAAAAATTTTACTGCACAATAAATTGAGATTTGAAACCTCTTGCTCGCCTATGGATATAAAAATAACCCCGTCTTCTTTTAGGAGATTTTTTGACAATTCAATCCTTTTCTCCATCATGTTGAGCCATTTTGCGTGTTTATAAGAATCATTTTCATCAATAAATTTATCGTTATACTTCCACTCGTCTTTTTTTCCTGTATTATATGGCGGGTCAATATAAATCAAATCTATTTTTCCTTTATGAGTATAATTCAAAACGGTTAAAGCGTGATAATTATCACCTTCAATAAAAATATTGTCATCGCTTTCATTTGTTTCAATTTCTTTTTTTACAATTCTTTTTAAAATCGGCAAATTGTTTTCGCAATCCAGAACTACCTGTTCAGGTTCTCTTTCCCTGTCCCAAACAATACCATAGCTTTTTAGGTCTAATTCCGCGTCTTGTTTTTCAACAAGTTTTAATAATTCTTCTTTTGTTAATTTTGAATAATTTTTTGCCATAATTATTTTTTTATTAAATTTTTTATCTATCCCCTTTCAGCAGTCTCTCAAACGCCTCAACATTTCCCATTTAAAAATCTCTCCCAGATAGGAACAAAATTAACCGTTAAATTATTTTTCGCTTATTTTAAGAATCAATGCAAATAATTTTATTAATTTACAGCCCCAGTTCATTAATCATAAATTTTTCTAAAATTTTATAACTATGATATTTTTTTCCGATTTTAAAATTGCGTTCAAGTTTTTTATTCAAATCCGCGCTAACAAGCCATTTAACCGCTGTTTTCGCGGCTTGTTCAATGCTTTTTTCAGGCAGGCGGCAAAGCCCGAATCTGTCTAATTCTTTAAGCTTGTCTCCCAGCGAGATGACGCTGTATCCCTCTTTTTTAATATCCGATTTAAAAACAGGATATTCAAAGACAACAATCGGCTTTTTAGCGAATACGGCTTCTATGAATTGGTTGCCCCATCCTTCTATTAAGCTGGGAAAAGTGACGATATCAGCGTGAACATAGGCGTCCCAAAGAGAATATATGCTGCCGATCTGCTTGCAGTCCCTTACCGCGTCAATATATTTAGAAATAAATTTTACATTTATGCCTTCTCTTAGCGCCTTTAATTTTATTTTCGTTAAATATTTTTTATCTCCCTTTTCAGCATATCCGGCGACAATTAAAACAACTCTTGAATCGGAATTGATTTTTTTTCCGTTATAAATTGCCTCTCCTTTAAGTTCGCCTATTTTTTCCCGCATTTTTTTCGCAAAATCCATAGCCAATTCTACGCCCTTTCTCGGCATTACGCGAGTGGCTTGCAGAATAATAAGATCAGACGATTTAACTCTTATTGATTTAAGAAAATTTTTATTAAACGAATCTTTTTTCCATTGGTCTTGATTAAAATCAAATATATCAGGAAATACATGGCTTTTTATGCCAAATCTTTTTTTTAACTCTTTTTCCGCTAAGGAATTTATAACAATATGTTTTATATAGGAGCTCTTAATCGGCATAAATTCTTGTATGTATTTTTTCAGATAGCCGTTCGGCGGAATTTTAAATTTTTTGCGCTCCCAATAAAAATCATGATTAGTGGACAGGCAAGGCATTCTATTTTTTTTTATCCATCTCGCGAACGGCTTAGCCGCGGCAGTGTGGCATCCGAATGAAAAAATATTATGGATTAAAACAGCGTCAAATTTTTCTTTTTGCTGGATAAAATCAAGCCTTTTTTCTATGATATCGCTCACCTTGTTCATCTTTTCGCGAAGTTCGGATACATTTAAGTTATTTCTATTAAAATAGACAAATCCGTTTTCCCTAAGGATCGGAACAACATAATTATTCCACCCCAGTTCTTTTATAATATAATCAGCGCCGTTGCTCTCTTTTCCAGCAATTAATTTTACATCGCAGCCGTATTTTTCCAATATCTGCTTCCGTTTCGCGATTTCCAAAGAGACTCCGTCAGTTTTTCCAACGCGATAATGGCAAATAGCCACCTTTTTTCTTTTTTTTGTCATAAATTCGTATCGTTAACACTTATATTTTTTGTTAAAATCAGATTCGTTGTTGTATTCAGCGAAATCCTTATGATGCGGAGGCGCTGCAAAGTCTGGATTTTTTTCGTGTTGAATGCCGCACCAGTATCGTTCTGTTTCGCCCGCAATCTTAACCCAGTACTGAATAACGCCGTTGGCGTATCCGCAGTAGGCGCAGTATATTTTTTGCAGCCAGTTTAGATATTTAAGCTTGTGCCGATCTATTTTAATATAATTTTTCCGTTTGACGTATGGAATTTTGCACAGCGGGAAACAGATACGGTGATAAATTTCAACCAAAATATCCGAGATAACTATTGGTATAGCTAAAGCAGATAATAGTGGGATTACGATAATATGTTTTAGCAGTCGGCAGTTGTTTTTTAAGTAGCGCATATTTTTTGTATTCGCGCCGCCACAATCTCCGATAGGAACTGCGGCGCGCGGAATTAATCATTTATTTTTAAAATTTTAGCCGCTTTTTTACGATTTTTTTCATTTATTAACAATTGCACCCCGCCTGTAAAAGTCATATGAGGGCGAACTCCACCGCAATCATCTGCCGAAACGACGGATTTAATATTGTAATTTTTTAGTAAGCTACTATCGGCTTCGGCCTCTATTCTATTGTTATAAGTTTTAATTGTAATTAAATTTGACATATTAGACAACTATATTATCGCGCGTAGTTAATGAAAACTAACAATAAAAATTTGTATATTATTCGTAATAATGTTAAAGTGAGGTTAAAAATGGTTTAACTTTAATGCAATTAATGGTTAGATTATAGCATTAATAAAAGAATATTCAATCTTTTACGGAAGATATTTTTTAATATGAAAAAAACCGCTGTAATTATTGTTAATTATAAAAATTACGCCGAGAGATTTTTGCGCGAATGCCGCGACAGTTTGCGCGCGCAGAGCTATCCGAAAGATTTATATCAAGTTTATATAATTGATAACGCCTCAAGCGATAGTTCAAGAAATTATTTAAAAGAGAGCTACCCAGAAGCGATTGTTGTTCCGAGAAAAGACGGCAATTATTCGGCGGCTAATAATGCCGGGATAAAAAAAGCGCTGGAAGACGGATGCGAATATTTTGTGATCGCGAATATGGACGCGAAATTTGATAAAAACTGGCTGGCAGAACTAATTAATGCCGTCAGGTCTGATGAAAAAATCGGCATCGCGCAATCAAAAATTCTGTTATATCCTAAAACAGAAGAAGAATGGAAAAAACCGAAAATTAACAGTTTGGGAAATATTATCCATTTTCTCGGATTTGGATTTACAAAAGGATATAACGAACCTGATTATGAGATTAAAGGATTTCCCGAGATAAAAGGATACGCCAGCGGCTGCTCTTTTATTGTTAAAAAAGAGGTTATTGATAAAATCGGCGGATACAACGAAGAGTATTATATGTATCACGACGATATGGAAATCGGCTGGAAAGCGAAATTAGCCGGATATAAAATCGTCTTGGCGCCAAAATCAATTATGCGGCATAAATATGATTTCGCGCGCAGCGTTTTAATGCTCTATTATATGGAGCGAAATCGGCATATCGCAATGCTCACTTTTTACAGCCCGCGGACTTTGCTGCTGATTTTTCCAGCCGCTGTTTTTATGGATTTAGGCATATTGCTTTACTCTGTCCCAAGTGGATGGTTTATTACAAAATTAAAAGTATATTTTTATTTTTTAAAGCCGAAGAGCTGGCTGAAAATTTTTAAGCAAAGACAAAAAATAAAAAGTTTCCGCGAAATAAAAGACCGCGATATCGCGAGAAGTTTTTCTGGCAAAGTTTTATTTCAAGAAATAGAAAATCCTGTTTTAAAATATATCGCAAATCCGATTTTTAATTTTTATTGGAGCATAGTTAAAAAAATATTATAAATTTTATCCGTCGTGTCGCAGTCTCCCGTTATGAAACTGCGATAAAATCGTTGCAGTCCCTGTCGGAGACTGCAACGGGGCGTATGGATTGTAATTAAAATATTATGAATGAAATTAAAACGACAATTATTATTCTTGATTATATGAAAGCGCGGCAAACTGTCGCGAATGTTAATTCTCTTTTAACCCAAAAAACGGATTTTAATTTTAAAATAATCGTTATTGATAATTCATGCGATAAAAAAAACGCTGGCATTTTAAGCCAGTTGAAAAATTTTAATAATGTTAATGTTAAAATTAATTCTGAAAATCTTGGCTATTCAAGAGCGTATAATAACATTAAGAGTGAAATTGAAGGCGAATACGTTTTAATAGCCAATCCTGATATTTTATGGAAAGAAAAAAAATCACTCGCGCAAATGATAGATTATATGGATAAAAACAGAGATATTGGAATTTTAGGGCCGAAGCAGATAAATCCAGACGAGCGCGCGGAACCGACCGCTAGACCATTCCCTAAATTTTATCTGCAGGTCGTGCGGAGAACTTTTTTGGGAAGTTTGCCGATATTGGATAAAAAAATAGAATGCGGCGGAATGCCTCGTTTTGATTATAATAAAATTCAAGATGTTGATTGGCTGCAATCATCCTGTATTGTCGTGCAAAAAAAGTTATGGGATAAAATTAACGGATTCTGCGAGGATTATTTTCTGTTTATGGCAGATACGGAAATCTGTTTTCAAGCGTGGAAAAACAGTTGCAGAGTTGTCTATTTTCCAGAAGTTAAAGTATTTGCCGATGGAAAGAGGCTGAGCGCGGGCGGATTTAAGAAGTTTTTTAAAAGCAGGACGCTGCGGCAGCATGTAAAAGATTCTTTAAAATACAGAGCAAAGCATTTTTTTGATAAAAATCCAAGAATAGCGTATTTTCAAAAAAAAGAAATAGATAAATTTATTTAAATTTATTTTTTTATACAAATTGTCAATAGACATTGAAATATGCGCAAACAAAAAAGCGGATAAATATTTATCCGCTTTTTTGTTTGATAAAAGTTTCTCTCTAAAATAATTACAACTCTATCTTATACAGCCGTCCGGTTCTTCCGTCTGTGAAATATAGCGCGTCCTGATTTTTTGATATTAAAATTTCCTTAACATTGTAAAAATCAAATTTTTTATCTATCTGGATTTTTTCCGCGTAATTTTTAATTATATCTATCTTGTAAATATCATCATTGAATTTAAAAGATGATTCTGGAAACATGCCAGCCATTTCTCCGAATTCCTGCGGCACCCCGCAGTAGATAATTTCATTATTGTAAAAAACGCATTTATCAGACCATGTTTTAACAGGAAGCATTCTTTGGCTGCCCTCTTTATCGGTTATCCATAAAATTGGCTTATAATCGCTCAAACTGCTGTAAACGCTATAGAGGATTTTCTTGCTGTCAGGGCTCCATTTCCCCTTGAATCCCATACCGCTCACAATGATTGATTTGAAATTTTCGCCGTATTGCCCTATGAAATAAATTTCTTGATGGTCAAAATCCGCAAGTTCCGCGAAAAACGCGACTATTTGATTGTCAGGCGAGCAGCTGATTTGAAAAAAGTTCGCTTTATCGCCTAAGTTTTCAATAATTTTTGTCTGTCCCGTGGAAATGTCGGCAATCACCAAATTGCTTTCAGCCGAATAACTGCTGAAACTTTTTGTCACAACCTTTTTATTGTCAACTGAAAATTCAAAATCTTCCCAGTTTTTTGGAATAGTTTTCTGTTCCTCTTTCGTAAAATCATAAACAACATTCGCGCCGTCAGGATATTCTAAAACCGCTTTATCTTTATTATTTGACCAGACGACATTTTGGACATCGTAAAAAGTTTTTTCGCTCAATAATGTCTCTTCCCCGTATTCGTCTATTTTATAAAATTTTCCATCGGCGCGGCTGTAATAGATAATGTCCGATCCGTTTGACGCTAGCGCAGCGCCTTTTACGCTAGATTCTGTGATCTTTCTGATCTCACTGAATCCGCTTGGCTGGATTTTTCTCGTCCTCTCAATCGCTGCTTGATTTATATTTTTATCTGTCGGCAGCGCGCCGTTTGCGTTGAAATTTCTATTTGTCGGATCCGGCTCATACGGTTCATTAGTATTTGTGTTTACGGGAGCGAGCATTGACGCGAAAAAGAACATATAGATAAGCCAAGCGAAAAATAGGCAAATTAAAGAAAATCCGACAACCAGCGCTATTTTTTTGTAATTTAATTCTGGCAGATTCATAAGAGTTAAAAGTTAAAAATAAAAAATATTAAAATTCAACAAAACTATTCCACTATCGCTTTAACAGTTTCTTGTGTGGCTTCCCAGCCGCATTCAACAGGATTAAGCACGCAGTAAAAAATCAGAAATCCAACAATTGCCGAAATTAAAACTAAAAAAACAGTCGGGATAGAAACTAGTATTATCAAAAAACGATATTTTTTTATGAATTTTCCCACCTTTTTTATTTTGCCGACTTTTTCAGCAGTTTCATTTTCCGCTTCTTTTTTAATTTTTTCTTCTTTTGTTTTTTTAGCGTCGCGTATTATTTTTCTATATCCTTGACCATGGTTATACTCTAATTCATTTTTCAGCTCTTCATCCATAATAATTTTATTTTAAATTATTTATTGTCTCTACTAATGATAATGCCGCTCCGTAACCGCTGTTTTTTTTATTATTTCGCGATCTTGTTTTTGCTTGCGCTAAAGTGTAAGTCGTAATTACGCCAAACGCAATCGGAATTTTATAATCAAGCATTGTCCGCATAATTCCGTCAGTGGCGGCTTTTGCGATATAATCAAAATGCGCGGTTTCGCCTTTAATAATCGCGCCGATTGTAATAATTCCGTCAAATTTTTTCGTCAGCGCTATTTTTTGGCAAGCGAAAGGGATTTCAAACGAACCTGGAACTTTAATGATTTTATTGCTTGCGCCCGCCTCTTTTAAAGCCGCTAAAGTCCCGTTGAGCAGATTTTCTGTGATTTCCTGATTAAATCTTGCCTGAACAATGGCGATTTTCAGCCCTTTTCCATTTAGATTGTTAAAAGTATTAGTTTTCATTTAGTTATTTTAGCATTATCTAATAAACTTTTCAAATATCGAGCAAGCATATCAACCTCAATATTTACTTTGTCATTAACCTTTAATTCTGAGAGATTGGTAATTTTTAAAGTATGCGTAATTAAACTTACCTTGAACCATAATTTGTCGACGCCTGAAATAGTCAAACTTACGCCGTTAATAGAAGCCGATCCTTTATAAGCTAAATATTTTATCAGCCGTTGCGGAACTTTTATAATTAGATCAGTATATTCGCCGTTTTTGATGATTTTTTTTATCGCGCCGACGCCGTCAATATGACCCATCACAAAATGTCCGTCTACGCGATCGCTAACTTTCAGCGATTTTTCCAAATTTATTAAATCGCCTATTTTAGAATCAGCGAATTTTGTGAGATTTAAAGTTTCTGGCATCAACTCAACATCAAAACTATTTTTTGTTTTTTTAACAACAGTCAAGCAGACGCCTTCGCAAGAGATGCTGGATCCGATTTTAATATCGCGCAAAAAATTTCTTGCCGCAATAGTAAAATAAATTTTTTTTTCGCGATTTTCTATTTTTTTGATTATCCCTGTTTTTTCAACTATTCCTGAAAACATATTTACATCTAAATATAATTTTGTTAAAGTTAGAATATAACTTTATTTTAACTTAAAATTATCATTTTGAATAGATTAAATAAATTTTATGCCTTTTAAAAAAATATACAGCAAAAAATTTATGGCTAAATTTTTTAACAGGAATTTGGCCAAATACGGCATTGAATCTCCCGTCGCGGATATGAAGCATCAAAAAGTGTATCGATCAATTTCTCCGTTAAGCCATATTTTGCTTTATGATCTTGTTTTTAAAGACGGAAAAACCTTAAAGATAAGATGCGTCGCAAACGAGGAGGGAGAGCGCAGGCACGCTGCTAAAATTTTAAAATTGCTGTGGGAAAACGGATTTAACAGCGGCAGGTTTACGGTAGCGCGCCCTTTTGGCTATTATCCAAAATATAACGCCATGTTTTACGGTAATCTTCCAGGAGAAAATTTAACGCACATATTAAAAGAAAAAAATTTTTATAAGATATTAACAAGCATAGAGTTAAGCGCGCGGTGGTTAGCAAAGCTTCACAGCCTTAATCTAAGGACAGCAAAAAAACTTAGCAGGCAGAATGACAGGGAGCAAATTACTGAATTAGCCAAAATTTTTTCCAAACTTAAAAAATATTATCCTGATTTAGTTAAAAAAGAATTTTTATTGACCAAAGAATATTTTAATTTGCAGGATAAGATAGACTGGAAAAATACTGTTTTAATTCACAACGATTTTTTTCCGGGCAACATTATTTCACATCAAAATAAGATATCCGCGATTGATTTTGTGGAAAGCAGAATGGCAAACCCCTTAATAGATGTCGCGAGTTTGGCGGCTTATATGCAATCTTCTTTAAATCCGATATCAAGTTTTTCTTCCGAGCAATTAGATCAGATAGAAAGCAAATTTGCGCTATCTTATTTCAAGGCGCGCGGATTAGCCATTTTTAGTTTTTCCGAGGAATTGATTGTTTTAAAATTCAGAACATTCCTTTATATGCTTTTGCAATTCAGTAAAATCGGAATAGCGAGACTAAATTACGCCAAACAGCTAAAAAACAAAAAACTGGAAAACGAATATTATCATTTTTGGCGCGGACGAATAACGGATTTAATCAAAGACGCCGAATTGGAAAAAAGCAAATTAAGCAAAAAAATTGATCTGCATTCGCATAGTTTTTTATCCGATGGGTTTTTTTCTCCTAAAAAACTTGTTTCACAGATGAAAAGAAGAAAAATAAGCGTTGCGGCTTTAACCGACCATAACGGCATTAGCGGCAGCAAGGAATTTAACAGAGAGGCAAACATTAATAAAATAGAGACAATTAACGGTGTTGAAATTTATGCTAAATTTAAGCACCTAGTTGTCCATATCCTTCTTTATAATTTTGATTTAAATAATAAAAAAATAATTAAGATGCTGGAAAATTCGCAAAAAAATGAAAATTTGCGGATTAAAAAAATGATTAAAAAACTGCAAAAAGCAGGATTTGAAATTACTTGGAAACAATTAAAAGAGCACATCGGATCTGTTTTTATTGATGTCGGACACCTTACTTCCGTTGTTTTAAAAAATGAAAAAAATTTAAAAAAAATAAAAACAGAAGTTTTGTCAGTTGTTAAAAGTAGAAATGATTTTTGGCATCATTTTGAAAACCAGCATTACCACGAAAGAGATTCCGTTTTTGAGCCATTATCAACCATACCTATTAGAAAAGTTTTTGAGATATCCAAGCAGATCGGCGCCATTTCTGTTTTGGCTCATCCTGGCGAGACATTCGGTTTTTTAAAGAAAAAGAAGCTGTTGGAGTTTAAAAAAATGGGGCTGGACGGAATTGAAGCATTCACGCGAAAAAATAATTTAGAGCAGGAAAAATATTATTTGCGCTTGGCAAAAGAACTGAATTTAATAGTAACTGGCGGAACAGACTGGCATAGAACGAAAGACGATTTTCAAGGCGGCGAAAAATACACTATTCCTTATTATGTCTATCAGCAGCTTAAGTATTATCTGAATAGAATTTGATTTTTTGATAAATTTGTCATCCTGAATTTATTTCAGGATCTGTGTTTGATAATTAACTATAGTTATGTTTAAGAAGCACAAAGTAAAAATTCAGAATTTTTATTGCCTTAATCATAATATAGCGAGTAGTAGCGGCAGACCCTGAAATAAATTCAGGGTGACAATATTTATATTTCGTAATTCAAAGTTAATTCATAATAAAAACCCGCGGTATAGCGGGTTTTTTGATTTTTAATTTATTGGCGAATTTATTGTTTGTCTTTTTCTTCAGGTTTTGTTTCTTTAATTTCCTCTTCTTTTTTCGCTTCAGTTTCCTCTTCTGTTTTTTCAGGTTTTGCTTTTTCGTCTACAACTTCTGTTTTTCTTTCTTTCTGTTTATCGTCAGTTGATTCTTTTTTTTCTGCAGGTTTTTCTTCTTTTTTCGCTTCAGTTTTTTTATCTGCCCTTTTTTTGCTAATAGTCACTGTTTTGACTTTTTTGCCATCAATAATTTTTTGGTCAATTAAAATATTATAAACTGTTGCTGACGGCTGGGCGCCTACGCTTAGCCAATATTTAATTCTTTCAATTTTTAAGTTAATTGTTGACGGTTTTGTCCTCGGGTTGTAATTGCCTAAAATTTCCAATGATTTTCCCCACGGATCTTTTCGTTTGTCTAAAACAACCACTCTGTAAATAGGCTGCTTTTTTTTCCCAACCCTTGTTAGACGAATAGATAGCATAATTTAATATTTGAATAAATAAAAATATCTACAAAATTGCAGATTATTATTTATAATGATAGCAAGAATTAAAAATCAGTCAAGGACGCGCGGATAAAACAGCAAAATAATAAAATAACAAAATATTAAAATAATAGAAAATTAATAAAAATTCAGAAAATAAAAAGTTAGCGAAAATACACGATCGTGAAATTAGTCAAGGATTAAAAGAGAATAAATGGTTAGCGAAAATAGATAATCGCGCATTTTTGCTAAAAAAATAATTTATAGCGATTTTACACGATCGTGTATTTTCGCTAACTTTTTGTTTTTTTAAGCAGGTTATTCTTATTTAACAATTGCGGAAATTTTTTGTCAGGCTGCTATCTATTATATTTCGCTCTGCCCAAACTTCATTCTAAAAGTTTTAGAATAAAATCTAAGGAAAGCGGAAGAAATTTTATTATTAGGTATTCTCCCGTTGAACCTATTTGGTTTTAAACTATGGCCAAATTTTTCTGCACGAAATTTTTATGTGCGTAATTTCGCCGTCGAAATAGATGTCCTCAATAGAACATTTATTTCCCATCCTAAATTGACCAGCCGCAACACTTTTTAATTTTATGGCGAGACTTTTAATAGTCTCAAGCTCAAGTTTATATTTGATTTCGTTTTTGTGTACTATCATTTTTTCAGCGCCAAACGCATTGGCGCTAACCATAACCATAACTAAAATCGCCAAACATAGAAATTTTTTCATTTTCTGTCTCCTCTTCAATTTTTTTGTTTTTATTTTTTAAAAAAATTTGCCAAACAGCAACAAATTGACTATTGAAAAATCTTAAATTTGACACCCTTGTCTCATTTTGTTAAATTAAAGGAAACAACCGACTTATTGCTGTTTAGCAGTATTTAGTTGTCAATGAACAATAAAAAAGTATAGCATATTATTCAATTCGTGTCAATAGAAAATGCGCGGATTTAAGCATCCATATGGATTTAATCATTGTTGAGTCGCCTACGAAGGCGAGGACAATCTCAAAATTTTTGCCGAGCAAATATAAAGTTGTCTCCTGTTTTGGTCATATTCGCGATTTGCCAAAATCTAAATTAGGGGTTGATGTTGAAAAAAATTTTGAGCCGCAATATTTAATCCCGAATAAAGCAAAAAAGACCGTTAAGGATTTAAAGGAGAAATCAAAAAAAGCGAATCAAGTTATTCTCGCGTCTGATGAAGACCGCGAAGGAGAAGCGATCGCTTGGCATTTAATTCAGGCGCTGAAATTAAAAAAAGGGCAGATTCAAAGAATTGTTTTTCACGAGATTACAAAAATAGCGATTGAAAAAGCGCTGGCAAATCCGCGCGAGATAAATATAGATATGGTTGACGCCCAGCAAGCGCGCCGCGTTTTAGATCGGCTGGTCGGCTACGAACTATCGCCTTTTTTGTGGAAAAAAATTCGTTATGGGCTGTCTGCAGGAAGAGTGCAGTCTGTCGCTACGCGATTGATTGTTGAACGCGAGAGGGAGATTCAGAAATTTGAAGAAGATGAATACTGGAGCATTATATCGGAAGTCAGAAGTCAGAAGTCAGATATCGGAAATAATAAATTTAAAGCAAATTTGGTTAAAATAGACGGCAAGACTCTTGGCAAACTTGATATTGGAAATAGCAGGCAAGCGGAAAAAATAAAAAGTGAATTAGAAAAAGCAAATTATCAAATTGAAAAAATTACCAAAAAAGAGAAGATTAAAAATCCGCTTCCGCCTTTTACGACCAGCACCTTGCAGCAAGCGGCAAATAATCGGCTCGGATACAGCGCTAAACAGACAATGATGCTCGCCCAGCAATTATATGAAGGGATAGATTATGGGAAAAAAGATTCTGGCGGACTGATCACTTATATGAGAACTGACTCGCTGAATTTAAGCGCGGATTCTTTGAAATCCGCTAAAAGCTATATTATTGAAAAATTCGGCAAGGAATATTCAGAGCAGAGAGTCTTTAAAACAAAAAGCAAAGGCGCGCAGGAAGCTCACGAAGCGATTCGCCCGACAGATCCGTCGCTGGATCCTGAAAGCGCGGAGCAGTATTTGAACGACAAGCAATTTAAGCTATATCAATTGATTTGGCAGAGAATGGTTGCTTCTCAAATGGCAAGCGCTGTGAGCGATTCAACGATAATAGATATCTCAGCTGGCGAAAAATACGGGTTAAGGATGAACGGGTCAGTTATTAATTTTTTCGGATTTTTGAAAGTCTATCCGATAAAGTCAGAAGATGTTACCTTGCCAGAGTTAGAAGAAAAAGAAAAATTAGATTTATTGTCAGTGAATAGCGAACAGCATTTTACCCAGCCGCCTGCAAGATACAATGACGCGTCGCTTGTAAAAATTTTGGAAAAACACGGAATCGGGCGGCCGTCAACTTACGCGCCGACAATCAGCACGATTATAGCGCGCGGCTATGTTGAGCGGGAAGGCAGGAATTTAAAGCCGAAAGATGTAGCTTTTATCGTAATTGATCTGCTGGTAAAGCATTTTTCAAAAATCGTTGATTATGAATTTACAGCGCAGATGGAGGATAATTTAGACGAGGTTGCCTATGGAAAAGTAAAATGGCAGCCGATGATAAAATCATTTTATAAACCTTTTAAAAATAATCTTATGCAAAAAGAACAAGAAGTTAACAAAAAAGATCTAGGCGTGGAGCAGTCCACGGACAAAAAATGCGACAAGTGCGGATCGCCGATGATAATCAAGCTCGGCAGATTCGGAAAATTTTTAGCTTGCGGAAATTATCCAGAATGCAAAAACACTAAGCCGATAAATGAAAAAGGCGAAATTGAAGAGCCAGAAAAAGTTGATGTAAAATGCGATAAATGCGGCAAGCCGATGGTTGTTAAAAACGGAAGGTACGGAAAATTTTTAGGATGCTCCGGATACCCTGACTGCAAAAATATCAAGCCGATCGTAAAATCTACCGGGGTAAAATGTCCACAGTGCGGCAAGGGCGAAATTGTTGAGAAAAAATCAAAACGAGGAAAAACTTTTTACGCTTGCGACCAATACCCAGACTGCAAAAACGCTTATTGGAGCAAGCCGACCGGCGACAAATGCCCGAAATGCGGGAGTTTAATGGTTTTCGTAAAAGGAGGCGAAAGCGCGTGTTCAAATAAGGATTGCAGATAATTTTTTATCTGTAAAAATTAGTGTAATAATGAGTTATTGGAAATGATTTTAAAATCATACTAAATTTATGCACAAATTACATCCAGCTATTAAGGCTATAATTCAACAAGACGAAAAATTTCTTGTGATTAAACAAGAATTTTTTGGTAAAACAGTTTGGGATTTACCTGGCGGGAAAGTTGATTATGGTGAATCTCCTTATGAAACATTAACGCGTGAAGTTATGGAAGAAATTCATCTTTCTGTTAAAATAATTAAGCCACTTGGATTATTTTGGTTTTTTAGGTGTGACGATGACCAAGTCGTATGTATGACATTTTTATGCACAGCAAATAATTATGATATTGATTTAACAAAAAATCCTGCTGATGAAAATATTGTTGAATACAGATGGGTGACAAAAAATGAATTTCTTAGTGATGAATATAAGGTTGCACATAATAGTATAAAAAAACTTTTTACTTTACTATAAAAAATGGATTTTTAAATTTCGCTCCGTCGCAGTCTCAGATAGTGATTGCGACGAGTCGAAATTTTGACTTACCCTTATTCTTTTAATATAATTACAACACAAACAGACAATAAAATATATGCGTAAAATAGATTTAAAATCAGTCGTGTGGAAAGAGGGCAAATATTATATTTCTCAATGTTTAGAGGTAGATGTTTCAAGTTTTGGCAAAACAAAAAAAGAAGCTCTTCTTAATCTTCAAGACGCGTTAGAATTATATTTTGAAGATATTTCTCTTCCAAAAAAAGTAGAAGTAAAAAATCCTGTTATTGCCTCTATTAAACTTCAATATGCCTAGCCCAATTCCATTTAAGCGTATTATTAAAGTCCTTGAAAGCATGGGTTTCTTTTTTGTTTCTCAAACAGGATCGCATGCGAAATATCGCAGAACAGGAAGTCCCACCTTAAATGCTATTATTCCAATCCACGAAAAAGAAGTGCGTTATGGAACATTGCTCCGTCGCAGTCTCCGATAGGGACTGCGACGAATAAATAACCGCGTTTGCCGCAGTCCTTATAGGAGACTGCGGCAGGGCGGAAAGAATAAATCAGAAAAAATAATTTAAACAATATGAATAAAAAATTAGCGAAAATTATTTGGTCAATAATCATCATCCTATTTATAGGAATGGAAATTTATCATCTCGCTGTTGGAAATTACGACGATTTTACCATTAGTATTTTAATTGTAATCGGCTTGCTCGGCATTTTTGGAATCTATTTTTTAATAAACAGATCAGATAAGAAATAATTTTATTTTTTAAAAAATGAAAAAGGAGGGAATAACAATGATATCATTAAGAACGCTAAAAATGAAAAAAGTTTTTTTGGCAAAAAATCAAATTAGGAAAGTCAGAGAAAATTTAGAGAAAGATACGCGTGAATCGTTATTGAGATTCGCCCGAGCCACAAAAAGAACTTGGGCAGAAGCAAGATTTGTTGTTTTAGACTAAAACAACAAATTGTTTTTAAAAAAATAATCCCGTGGATTTTTAACCGCGGGATTTTTGCTGATATAAAATAACTGTTGCCTGCGTGATGTATCTATGTTATTATTATTTTATAAAACAATAATAAATTTTTTATGATTGAAATAAGAATTCATGGGCGCGGCGGGCAGGGATCCGTGACAGCGGCAGAATTAATCGCAGTTGCGGCTTTTTATGACGGGAAATATTCGCAGGCGTTTCCGAATTTCGGCGTGGAGCGCCGCGGAGCGCCGATTGAAGCGTACGCGCGGATTGACAGCCAGCCAATAAAGCTCCGCTCACAGATTTACGAGCCGGATTTTATCATTATTCAAGACGACACCTTGCTGGACGCGATCAATCCTTTTAAAGGATGCAAAAAAAAGACAAAAGTTATTATTAATAGCGAGCGGGAAGCGGATTTAAAATTCCAGATTAAAAAGAATAATATTTTGTTTGTGCCAGCGACTAAAATTGCTTTGGAAATATTAGGCAAGCCGATTATCAACACGGTAATGCTCGGAGCATTCGCGCGCTTTTCAGGGCTTGTTAAAATAGAATCAATTATCAAAGCGATAAAAGGAAGATTTAGCGGAAAAATTTTAGAGAAAAATATCAAAGCGGTAGAGGCGGCGTATAATTTAAAATAATTTTATGGAAGACAGAAATAAAATTGTAAAATTCTGCGAGGAATATTTGCAAGTAAAAAATTTTAAGGATTCTCATTATAATGGACTGCAGGTTGAAGGCGATGAAAAAATCAGTAAAATTATCACTGGCGTAAGTTTTTCGCAAAAGCTGATTAAGGCAGCCATTGAAAAAAACGCGCAGATGATAATTGTTCATCATGGAATTTTTAGCAATCAAATAAGCAGCCCGCCGCAATTTAAAGGAGTAATAAAAAATCGCTTAAAATTACTTTTTGAAAATAATATTAATTTATGCGGTTTTCATCTGCCGCTTGACGAGCATCCAATTATTGGCAATAATATTAGCTTGATAAAATTATTAGGATTGGAAAAAGCCAATAAAATTATTTCCCCAAAATATGGACAGTTAGGATTTATTGGAAAGATAAATAAAAAAATAGGTTTTGATGAATTTGTTGAATTCGTCAACAAACGATTAAATACAAAATCTTATACAATTTCAGCTGGACCGAAAATAATTAAAAAGATTGGGATTATTTCTGGAAAAGATCCCTCTGATTATAAAATAGCTGCTGAGTTAGGAGCTGATACTTATTTGACTGGCGAAATTGAAGAATTTATCGTTCGAGAGGTTGAAGAAACCGGAATTAATTTTATCAGCGCGGGACATTATAATACTGAAAAATTGGGAGTTCAGAATTTAGGAAATTTGATTGCGAAAAAATTCAGAGTGAAAGCCGAGTTTATAGACATTCCGTGTGATATTTAGATTAAAAGTTTATTATGCTATCAGAATATAAAAATTTAGTTTATGGAATTTCAGAAAAGAAAGACGGGACGATGAAATTTTTAAATAATATGGATGACGCTGCGGTAAAATTAAACAGAGAAAAATTTTTCGCAAAACAAAATATTAAATTAGATCAGATTATTTCGGCAGGGTTGGTTTATAAAAATAGAGTTAAGATTGTCGATAAAAATGACGCTGGAAAATTTATCAGCGGTTTTGATGCATTAATTACAAATGAAGATAATCTGTATTTAACAATAACTGTTGCCGATTGCCTTCCGATTTACATTTATGATTTTAAGAAAAAAATAATCGGAATAGCGCATGCTGGCTGGCAAGGCGTACAGCAGAATATTATTAAAAATGCTATAAATTTAATGAAAGAAAATTTTAATTCT
Source organism: Candidatus Parcubacteria bacterium (assembly GCA_023135505.1). Lineage (GTDB taxonomy): Bacteria > Patescibacteriota > Patescibacteriia > JAACEG01 > JAACEG01 > JAGLTA01. Next base: position 21,688 of record JAGLTA010000002.1, read on the forward strand.
AATTCAAGCGATATTTTCGTTTACATTGGAATGCATTTGCAAAAATGTCATTTTGAAGTAAAAGACGATTTATTATTAAAATTTAAAAAATACAAAAATGCGATTATTAAGAAAAATAATAAAATATTTATTGATTTATCGCTGATAGTAAAAACGCAATTATTAGAACAAGGAATATTAGAAAAAAATATTAGCGTTAGCGACGAATGTACTTTTTGTTTAAAAGACAGATATTTTTCTTACCGCCGAGACAAGCCAAAAAATATAAAAGCAATGATCGCGTATATTGGGATAAATAATTAAAATTTTAAAAATTTATGAAACATAATCTCTCGGTTAAGCCGAATACAACTAAAAAAAACAAGACTGGCGGATGGCGGACATTTACGCCTGTTTTTGATAATGAAAAATGCATCGCTTGCGGAAATTGCGCTATAATATGTCCGGAAAATATCTGCTGTCCGAATAAAAAAGGCAAGAAGAACAAAAGCGGGCGGGTCTATTACGAAGCGGATTTAGATTACTGCAAAGGATGCGGCATCTGCGCGGAAAACTGCCCTGCCAAAGCGATTGAGATGAAATTGGAAAAATAATAAAAATTCAACAAAAGAAAAAGGCCGCTACTTAATTCACGACCTTTCATAGGTTAAGGTTTGTTTCGTTAAACTTTAAGCGGAAAAGTCTTTATGTATTCATAAATGATATTAAAATCGACGAAATCATAATCGTCGCTCTCATCCATTAAATCTTGAATTTTAGAAGGAAAATTTTGTTCCTCTAAAATCATTTTTGACTGCTTTTCGGCTTCTTTTTTATTTGAAGCATAAAGACGAATTTTTACTTTTTCTGATGACAACCAACCTTCGTTTACAAGGTCAGTCCCCTCTGCTTTAACAGTAAAAACCAAAAACCATTTACCATCATTTTCTCCCATAATACCCTCCTTTTTTCGGTTAAAATTATTTTTTAATTCATCAAAGCACATATTTAATAAAAAATCAAGACTATTTAAAAAAAAATGAATATTGTCTATTACAAATACAGCAAAAAAGACAAATGGAATGAATTCGTTGTTAAAAATTCAGAGGACGGCGGGCTGCTGCAGTCTTTTGAGTGGGGGCTGTTTAGAGAAATAATGAATAAAAAAATATGGCGGATCGGAATAGAAGATAAAAAAGAAAATTTATTAGCGTGCTGTTTGGCGGTCAAAGAGAGGGGCGCGCTCGGGATAAATTTTATAGATATTTACAGAGGACCAATAATCAGAAAAAGCAAAAAAAAATCAGCAGTTCAAAATGTTTTAATCGCGCTATTCAGCGAGTTGAAAAGAATCGCGATAGAGGAGAAGGCGATTGCCATCAGGACTGATTTTGGCATAATTGAAAATTCCGCAAATTCGCTGCTGAAAAAAGATGATTTTAAAAATTTAGGATTTATCAGATCATATAGGGATATCCAGCCGCGTTCAACGATATTTATTGATTTAAAGCAGCCAGAAAGCAAAATTTTATCTCAAATGAAACCGAAGCATCGCTATAATATCAGGTTAGCGGAAAAAAAAGGAGTTAAAATTAAAACAGCGGACAAAAAAAGCTTGGAATCTGAATTTAATAAATTTTGGAAATTATTAGAATTAACATCTATTCGCGACGAGTTTGCTATCCATAAAAAGAAATATTATTGGGAGATGCTGAATTTAGGAGAAACGATAAAGAGCAAGCAAAATTTTACCGTTAAATTATATATCGCCGAGCATAATAAAAAGATTATCGCCGCCGCGGTTGTCGGCTGTTTCGGCAATATGGCAGCATATATGCACGGAGCATCTGATAATTCGCAGCGCGCTTTAATGGCTCCGCATCTTTTGCAATGGAAAATTATTCAAGACGCAAAAAAAGACAGATACAGTCTTTACGATTTAGGCGGCATAAAATCTGAATCTGAAAAAAGTTCTTCGCAGGAAAGCTGGAGCGGAATAACGCGATTTAAAATCGGGTTTGCGTCCAAAAACAGAACAACAGAATTTTTCGGCTTATGGGAAATAGCGGTAAAGCCGGCGCAGCGCAGAATTTATAAATTTTTAAGAAAATTGTCGCGATATTTGCCTTAAATGCAGGCAGCCCTTGATTTTTTTTAAGAATTGATTATACTATTATAATATTAAGTGAATTAATAAATGCTAATAGAAAAATATGCCAAAGAGAACATATCAGCCAAAAACAAAAAGGGCTAAAACTAAACATGGATTCAGGGAAAGAATGTCAACAAAAAACGGAAGAAATGTTTTGAAAAATAGAAGACTAAAAGGAAGAGAAAAATTGTCTAAATAATTTTATGCTTGCTAAAAAATATTGCCTGAAAGGAAAAGCGAATTTTGAAAAAGTTTTTAAACAGGGCAATAAATGTTTTGTTGAACTATTCGGAATAAAAATATTAAAAAACGACTTAGATTATCCGCGTTTTGGAATTATTATTTCAGGCAAGATTTCTAAAAAAGCGGTTGTCAGGAATAAAGTTAGAAGGCGAATAAGTGAAATTTTCCGCTTGAATCTGAAAAATTTTAGAAGCGGTTTTGATGTGATAATCATCTGCCGCCAGCCGATAATTAAAGCAAGTTATCAGGATATTGAAAAAGAGATTTTAAATTCGGCAAAAAGACTAAAATTGGCAAAAGGCCTACCTAGCTCAACTGGCAGAGCAGCCGCCTTGTAAGCGGCAGGTTGTCGGTTCGACCCCGACGGTAGGCTCCTTGAGATAATTTTTAATTTTCAATTACCAATTTTCAATCAATTTTTAATATCTAAATATAAATTTATGTCACAAGACAATCTAATAAAATTTGAGTGCGTTGAATGCCACAGGATAAATTATCATTCCAATAAAAATAAAAAGAAAATCAAAGATCGTTTGGAATTGAAAAAATATTGCAAATGGTGCAAAAAACACACAATTCATAAAGAGACTAAATAGGTTTGTTATGTCTTTTAAAAATTTTTATATCACTCATAAAGAGAAAATAGATAATGAGTTAAGTATATTTTTAGATAGGAAAATAAAAGACTCAAAAAAAATTTCAAAAAAATGCGGAGAATTATTAGAAGTTTTTAAAGAATTTACCCTTCGCAAAAGCAAAAGAATTAGAATTCTATTGGTTATTTTAGGATATCAAGGATATGGCGGCGACAAAGAAAAAGATATTATCAAAACCGCTCTTTTTGTTGAATTTATCCATAATTATTTATTAATTCACGATGATATAATTGATCATAGCGATTTGCGCCGCGGAAAGACGACTGTCCACAAATATTTTGAAAATACCGTAAAGGAAAAATTATCTGGCAAAGAATTAAAGCACTTTGGCGTTTCAATGGGCATTTTAGTTGGTGATATTGGTTGCGCCCTAGGATATGAGACATTATTAGAATCAAAATTTTCAGTTGAGTTAAAATTAAAAGCCATAAAAGAATTGAATAACCTGATTTTGAAAGTTATTGGAGGAGAAGCGCTAGATGTTTTTGCGCAAATTTCGCAAAATGTGAGCGAAGAAGATATTTTTAAAATTTATAAAAATAAAACTGCTTATTATTCTTTTCAGCAACCTTTGCGGATTGGAGGAATTTTAGCCGGCGCTGGCGGAAAAGAATTAAAAAAGATAGACGGATATGCTGTTCCGCTCGGAATAGCATTCCAGATTCAAGATGATATTTTAGGATTATTCGGGGATGAAAAAATTTTAGGCAAGCCGATAGACTCAGATTTAAAAGAGAATAAAAAAACTTTAATATTATTTAAAACTCTTGAAAATTGTTCAGATAAAGATAAAAAAATAATTTATAGCATTTTAGGAAAGGAAAATATTAGTTTAGCAGAAATAGATAAAATTAGGGATATTGTTAAAAAATGCGGAGTTTTAGATTTTTGCCAAGATTTAATAAAAGATTATATAAGCAAAAGCAAAAAAGCCATTAATAATATTGATAATTTTGATAAAAATGTTAAATTTTTATTATCTGATTTAGCAGATTATCTGCAAAAAAGAAAATATTAAATATGCCTAATAATCAATTAAAACATTTAGCTATTATTATGGACGGCAATCGTCGCTGGGCGAAAAGTAAAGGATTATCAACAATTGAAGGACACAGTAAAGGCGGAGATACATTTAAAAAAATATGTAAACTATGTTTTGAACGGGATATTAAAATTTTAACAGTTTACGCGTTTTCTGTGGAGAATTGGAATAGGACAAAAAAAGAGATTGGCTATTTAATGAAATTATTTAAAAAAGTTACAACGGAAAATTTGAAATATTTTAAAAAAAATAATATTAAAGTTAATATTATCGGCAAGATTTCGGATTTATCTAAGGATTTACAGGAGGCTGTTCGTAATCTGCATAACGCGACAAAGGATTATACCGATTTGATTTTAAATATTGCTATTAATTACGGAGGGCGCGTGGAAATAGTTGACGCGATTAAAAGAATTGTTAAAAATAAAATTCCGTTAGAAAAAATAGATGAAAAAACTGTTTCTGAAAATATTTATACCGCAGACATTCAAGATCCTGAGTTAATTATCAGAACTTCGGGCGAGCAGCGGCTGTCTGGATTTCTTCTTTGGCAGTCGCCGTACAGCGAACTGTATTTTCCAAAAGTATGCTGGCCGGATTTTTCCGAGAAAGATTTAGACGAAGCGATAGAATGGTTTAATAATCGTAAAAGGAGGTTCGGAGGAGATTAATCACGCAATAAATTATTGAATTTGGCCCTATCGTCTAGTGGTTAGGACATCAGGTTCTCATCCTGGAAACAGGGGTTCGATTCCCCTTAGGGCTACCAGTATTACAAATTACTAGTTATTAATTACTATTTATTAATTAAATTATAAATTAAAAAATATGCCAGTTAGAAAAGCACAAATAAAATCTTTGCG
>JAGLTA010000020.1 GCA_023135505.1 Candidatus Parcubacteria bacterium
TATGCGCGATTTTTGTAGTTTTTGTCCCTTTAGAAACGACGCGCGATAGGAAATTTGCGGCAATAATACTTATAGCCATTATAACAACCGCCGCGATAATATTAGGGATATACGCGATAATGCTGTTTAGGAAACCGGTTATTTGCGGCAGATTAAGAATATCCGCGACCGCCATTAAAGAAGCGATAATTATAAACCATTTAACTGCTGCGCCGACTAATTTTGGAATATTCATTTTAATGTCTCCGCGTTCCAAAAAATCGGTTAGCCCGATCTCTTCGCTTGCTTTGTCAACTCGCATCTTTTTCATTATTCTAATAACAAGCATCTCTAAAGAGATGGCGACCATCAGCCCTATTACAAATATAATAACGGCGCCGAACAGGTTAGGAATGAATTCTATCAAGCGGATCCATAAATTTTGGATTGAAGTTATAATCGCGATTTGCCAAGCTTGTGTAGCATCTAACATTTGCTCACCCCCCTTCTTAATTGTATTTTTAATGCAAACATTAATTTTTTATCAGCAAATAATTTGCTAAAATTAAACTGATTGCATTATAGCATAAAAATAAAATATGATGAAATTTGCTTGACGATTTTAAATAAATGCTTATAATCAAATTAACAAAAACAAAAAAGGAGGTGATTAATGTGGACAAGAAAAATTTCTTTACATGTTTTTTTATAACATGTAAAGAAAGCAGATAGACTCTTCGCGGCACCTAAGACTCTTGCGATAGGATAGACCTAATACATCGCAAGAGTCTTTTCTTTTTTTAAAAATACCGCGCTTATTGATTTTTATTTTTGAGATGATAAGATAATAATAATTTTGAATTATATTGTCACCCTGAATTTATTTCAGGGTCTGTCATTGTTTTTCGTTAAATTATGATTTGATTGATAATATTTTAAATTTTATACTTCGCGCTTCTTAATCATAATATAGCGAATTACAGGCACAGATCCTGAAATAAATTCAGGATGACAGAATTTTATTTTTTAATAAAATTAAAATACAATCTTAATTCTTAATTCCTAATTCATTTCAATATGCAATATAACGAAAAAATGTTAAAGCATTTTTATAAGCCGCATAATCAGGGCTCTATTAAAAACGCGGACGCGGTCGGGCAGGCAGGCAATCCGATCTGCGGCGATATTATGAAAATTTATCTTAAAATTGATAAAAATATAATCAAAAAGATAAAATTTGAAACAATGGGCTGCGCCGCCGCGATAGCCGCCTCTTCTGTTTTAACTGATTTAGCCAAAGGAAAAACTATTCAAAAAGCGGCGCGCATAACTAAAAACGATATTATAAAAGAATTCGGCGCTGTGCCGAAAGTCAAAGTTCATTGCTCTTTGCTGGCGACAGAAGCGCTAAAAGAAGCGATTGATAATTATCAAAAGAAATAATTTTTAATATAACATTTTATGATTCAATTTTATAACACCTTTCTTTACGAGCCGACATTCAACCTTTTAGTCTGGCTCTATAATGTTGTTCCGGGAAACGATATCGGCATAGCCATTGTTCTGCTAACAATTCTTATTAAAATTCTCCTTTTTCCGCTTTCAAATAAAGCCGTAAAGTCGCAAAAAATTTTACAGGACTTGCAGCCGAAAATGGAAGAGATAAAGCGAAAGTATAAAGATCAAAAAGAGAAACAGGCAGGGGCATTAATGGAACTTTATAAAAAAGAGAAGGTTAATCCTTTAGGGTCCTGTTTTCCGCTCTTGATACAGTTCCCATTTTTAATTGCTGTTTTTCAAGTTTTTAGAAACGGATTTAAAAAGGAAAGCCTGGATTTGATTTATCCGTTTATTGAAAGGCCAGAAATTCTTAACTCAATTTCTTTTGGCGTTGATTTGTCGCAGCCGAATGCTGTTTTGGCGGTTTTAGCCGGAGCGGCGCAATATTGGCAGACAAGGATGCTGATGCATAAAAAACAGCCGCTTAAGACTGGTGGCGCGAAAGACGAAAATATGATGGCGATAATGAACAAGCAGATGATGTATTTTATGCCCGTAATGACTGTGTTTATCGGCTTCAGCCTGCCGGGCGGATTAACTCTGTATTGGCTGATCACCACATTATTAACAGTCGCTCAGCAGAAATATCTTTTTCAAAAAATTGGAGAAACTGGAGAGGTTAAAAAAATCGGAGAAGTTAAAGAGATTAAAAAAATTGAGAATAAATAATCTATGCAAAAGCAATTTTTAAAATTAAAGCAGGAGATTTTAGATAGATTAGAAAAAATAAAAGACACTGAAAATTTGCGTGATTTAGAAATAAAATATTTAGGGCGGAAAGGAGAGTTCACAAAATTATTGCGAAATATATCAGCGCTGGCAGGCGATGAAAAAAGAATAATAGGGCAATTGGCAAACAGCGTTAAAAAAGAATTAAAGCTAAAAATTCAAGAAGCGAAAAACAGATTCAACAAAGAAAAAAACCAAGATGAATTTATTGATATTACTCTGCCGGGCAAAAAAATAAAACGCGGGCATCTGCATCCTATTACGCAATTGCAAAACGAACTTGAATATCTGTTTATTTCAATGGGTTTTATGGTTTTAGACGGGCCAGAATTAGAAAGCGATTATTATAATTTTGAAGCGCTGAATATT
>JAGLTA010000021.1 GCA_023135505.1 Candidatus Parcubacteria bacterium
TTCCAGCCCCAGGACCACCCTGCCCGGGATATGCAGGACACTTTTTACATTGATAAAAAAAATAAAAGCGGCGAGTACGATTTAGTAATGAGAACGCACACCTCGCCTGTGCAAATAAGGGCTATGCAAAAATTTGGCTCGCAGTTGCGATGCATAGCGCCGGGCAGAGTTTTTAGATGCGAAGCGATAGATGCTTGCCATGAACATACTTTTGACCAGATGGAAGGGCTGATGATTAGAGAGGATATTTCAATCAGCAATTTAATCGCCGTGATGAAAGAGCTGCTAAATAAAATTTTTAAAAAAGAAGTTGAAACCCGCGTCCGTCCTGGATATTTTCCTTTTGTGGAACCAGGAATTGAGCTTGATATTAAATGCTTAATATGCAAAGGAAAAGGATGCCCGAGCTGCAAGAACGGAGGCTGGCTGGAGTTACTGCCAGCAGGAATGGTCCATCCGAATGTTTTAAAAATTATAGGGATTGATCCAAAAAAATATTCAGGATTCGCTTTCGGATTAGGATTGACGCGGCTGGCGATGATGAAATACGGAATTAGCGACATCAGATTGTTCAACAGCGGAGACTTGCGGTTTTTAAAGCAGTTTTAATCTGCAAAATATAAAACGCGCGCAAGTTTTAAATTACAGTATACTGTAAACTTATTGACAAATATTTATAGTATACTATAAAATCGTTTTTGGTTTTAGACGATATAATCATCGGCGATAAAAACAGAATCCTGCTTTATCTATTCGGATTTTTTTATTAAATATCGTTTAGATTATTGAATAATAAAAATTATGACTTATAATATTGAAAAATTAGCTTATAAATGGATATCTGACAGCAATGATAAAGTTGATGCAGATAGTGAATATTATTGTTCAACGCGTGACATTTTTCAGTCGCGATTAGATAAGATGATTGTCTGTTTATTGAAAAATCATCAAATAAAAGAAGAAAATATTTATATAGCCGCCGCTATTGCTGGCGAGATTGGGAATAATTCTTTTGATCACAATTTAGGAAGCTGGCCGGATATTATCGGAATTTTTTTTGCGTATGAAATTATTGATAATAAATTAAAAATCTGTTTAGCTGATAGGGGGCAGGGAGTTTTAAAGACATTAAAAAGAGTTAAGCCAGAATTAAAAGATGATTTAGGCGCATTGCACACTGCTTTTACTGAAAAAATTTCAGGCAGGGCTCCTGAAAACAGAGGCAATGGCTTGAAATTCGTTCGCATCAATACAAAAAGTTTTGGGATTAATATGGATTTTTATTCTGGAAATGCCATTGCAAAATTAAATAGTAAAATGATAATCAAAAAAACAGATAAATATTTTCAAGGATGTTTAACTATAATTAGACTTTAATATGCGCATAGAAATAAAAAAATTTGGTGAAGTTTTAATCTCAAGACCTGCAGGGAAAGAGGCTTTTTTAGCAATGTCTGCTTATCTGCTTAAAGATTTAGATAAAAACGAATTAATTGAAATTGATTTTAAAGGAGCAAAGGTATTGACGCCGTCATGGGCCGACGAAGTCATTACACAAATAGCGAAAAATTTTAAAAATGTTAAATTGCTTAATACAGATAATATTACAGTTAGAAAAACCTTAGAAACTCTGCGAGAATATTCAGGATTAAAAATATAAACAATTACAAAAATTTCGTTTTATAAATAAAATTATGCTTATATCATTAAATTGGTTAAGGGATTTCGTTGAGATTCCTAGTTCAATAACTCCGGAAGAATTGGATTTGCGTTTGACAATGCACACTGTTGAAATTGACGGAATAGAAAAACAGGGAAAAAATTTGAGCGGAGTTGTTGTTGGGGAAATACTTGAAATAAAAAATCATCCTAACGCGGATAAATTAAGCGTTGCGCAAGTAAATGTGGGCGAAAAAAAGCCGCGTCAGATTATTTTTGGTCAAATGGCAGATATGAATGTCGGTTTTAAAATACCGATGGCTTTAGCGCCAACAGTTTTGCCTAGCGGTATGAAGATTATTAAAACTAAATTGCGCGGAGAAATATCAGAAGGAATGTTTTGTCTTGATCAAGAGTTAGGGCTGGTTAAAGAAGCCGTGAGCATCCGTTTTTTTGATAAAAGTATTAAAAATGGCATTTCTATAGTCAAGGCGCTTGGTTTAAACGACACGATTTTTGAAGTTGACAATAAGTCAATTACAAACCGCCCTGACTTATGGGGGCATTATGGGATGGCGCGGGAAATTAGCGCTTTTTTAAAAGTTAAATTAAAAGAACAAAATGTTAATTTGAAAAGTTTGAAAAAAGATACTGGCAAAAAAATTAGCGTTGAAGTTAAAAATTCAGAACTATGCCAGCGATATATGGCGATAGAAATTAGCGGGATTAAAATTGCTCCGTCGCCGGAATGGATTCAAAAAAGACTGATCGCTGTCGGGCAGAAACCGATCAATAATATTGTTGACATTACAAATTATGTAATGCTGGAATTAGGACAGCCCCTCCACGCCTTTGATAAAAATTCAGTTGACAAAATAATCGTTAGGACAGCAAAAAAAGGAGAAACCGTAGAAACTTTAGACGGAGAGAAGAGAGAATTAGACAAAGAAATTTTAGTTATCGCGGATGGCAGAAAGCCGATTGCGATCGCGGGCGTGATTGGCGGAGCAGAAAGTGGAATTACAGACAAAACAGAATCAATAATTTTAGAATCTGCAAATTTTAATTTTCTCTCAATCAGAAAAACATCGCAAAAAATCGGAACGCGGACAGAATCCTCAATGCGTTTTGAAAAAGGGCTTGATCCGAATTTATGCGAAATTGCGATAGCGCGCGCAGTTGAATTGATAAAACAAATCTGCCAGCAAGCGAAAATTGCCAGCGCTTTAGCTGATAAAAAACAGTTTAATGATAGCGCAAAAATTATTAAATTAAATTTAGAATGGCTGGATAAAAAAATAGGGGATGATATTACGGAAAAAAAAGTTGTTGAAATTTTAACAAGTTTAGGATTTAAAATTAAAAAAAACAGAAATCAAAAAAATATTTTGGATGTTGAAATTCCAAGCTGGCGCGCTGGGCGCGATATTTCAATCCCAGAAGATTTAGTTGAGGAAATTGCCAGGATTTACGGCTATGATAATTTAAAATTAAAAATGCCGCGAGCGGAAATAAAAGCGCCGTTGATTCAACAAGAACAGATTTTAGAGAGAAAAATTAAAAATATTTTAGCTGGCGCGCCGGCTTTATTAGAAGTTTATAATTATTCATTTGTAGGCAAAGATCAGTTAAAAAAAATGGGCATTGATTATTCCAATTATATTCGTTTGGCTAATCCAATCTCTCAAAATCATACTATGCTTAGGCAGGGGCTGGCTGCCAATATGATTGGATCAATTATTGTAAATCAAGCCAGGCAAAAAAAAATAAGATTATTTGAAATAGGCGGAATTTATATTAACTCCGACGGCAGTTTAGATAAAGACGACAAGGGCGAAGAGAAATTGCCGTTTCAGGAAAAAAGAGTATGTTTGGCGGTGGCAGTTGATAAATACGCGGATGCCAATGATAGCGCCAAAGCGATTATTGGTAATTTATTGGAAACATTTGGCTTTGAGTTTAATTTTTTGTCTATTGAAACAGCTTCTAATTGGGCGGAACAAAAAACATCCGCGCAAATTGAAGTTAATAAAGAAGTAATCGGCTCAATTAACAGAGTTTCAAAAAATGTTAAAAATAAAATCGGGCTAAAAAAAGAAGCGATAATTTGCGAATTAAGCCTTAATAAATTGTTAGATCTTATCAATAAAAAGGGTGATTTAAAATATAAGGAAATCGCGAAATATCCGCGTTTAATCCGCGATTTGGCTTTTGTGATAAATGAAAAAGTGCTGTATAATGA
>JAGLTA010000022.1 GCA_023135505.1 Candidatus Parcubacteria bacterium
TATTTCCTTTTGACGATTTTTTTGAATTCGGCCTTCCTCCGCCAATAACTCCTAAATTCGGCGGAAAACAGGAAGTCGGGAGCGGAACCGGTTTTATTGCTGACGCGGAAGAAGGATTGATTTTAACTAACAAGCATGTGGTTTCAGATCCAGACGCGGAATATTCAGTAGCCGTTAACAGCGGCAATAGGTACAGCGCTGAAGTTTTAGCTCTGGACCCGATCAATGATTTAGCTGTTATTAAAATTCAAACGGATGAAAAATTATCAAAAGCTGAATTTGGCAACTCTGATAATTTGCAGATAGGGCAGTCAGCTATAGCCATCGGCTTTGCTTTAGGTGAATACCAGAATAGCGTTACTAAAGGTATTATTTCAGGAATTGGAAGAAGTATTACGGCTGGAGATTCCAGCGGAAGAAGCGAACTGCTGGAAGATATAATTCAGACCGACGCGGCTATTAATCCTGGAAACTCAGGCGGGCCTTTAATTGATTTGCGCGGCAAAGTTATCGGGGTTAATACCGCGATTGACAGCGAAGGGCAGTCTGTCGGATTTGCCATTCCGTCTAATGAAGCAAAGTTTGTTTTTGAAAGCGTCCGAGAGCATAATAAAATCGTAAGAGCGTTTTTAGGCGTTAGATATATTCTGCTTAATCAGGCCATTGCGGCAGCCAATAATTTAGATGTTGATTACGGCGCTTTAATCATAAGTGGAGAAAGTATTGCAGATTTAGCTATTATCCCGGGAAGCCCTGCTGATAAAACAGGTTTAGCTGAAGGCGATATTATTTTAGAAATTGAAAATGAAAAAATCAGCCAAAAGCATAATTTAGCGAAAGCTATCGGCAGGCGAAATCCAGGCGAAGAAGTTGAATTAAAAATCTTGCATAAAGGAGAGGAAAAAATTATTAAGGTTATTTTGGATGAAAGAGAATAAAAATTTATGAAAAAAAATATTAAAATCGCGACTATTGGCGGAGGAACCGGCAGTTTTACTATCCTTTCAGGTTTAAAAAATTATCCGGTTGAATTGTCAGCGATCGTCAGTATGGCGGACGATGGCGGATCAACTGGCGTTTTGCGCGATGAATTAGGAGTTTTGCCGCCCGGAGACGCAAGGCAATGCTTAGTGGCTTTATCGGAATCAAGCCAAGTATTGAGAGAGTTGTTTAATTACCGCTATACTAAAGGAGGATTAAAAGGGCATAATTTCGGCAATATTTTTTTATCCACTTTAGAAAAAATAACAGGAGGTTTTGATAGCGCGGTTGAAAACGCCAGCCAAATTTTAAGAATTAAAGGAAATGTTATTCCTGTCACTTTAAAAAACACAAAATTAATAGCGGTTTTAAAAAGCGGCAAGAAAATAATCGGGCAGCACAATATCGATGAAGCCGATATTAGCAATTTAAAAAAATTAAAACTTGAACCAAGAGCAGAAGCAAATCCAAAAGCCATTTTTGCCATTAAAAATGCTGATAAAATTGTTATAAATCCGGGAAATCTGTTTTGCAGCATTACGCCTAATTTTTTAGTAAAAGGGATTGCGGACGCTGTCAGAAAATCAACGGCAAAAAAAATATATATATGCAATTTAATGACAAAATTAGGGCATACTCATAATCTTTCAGTTGTCGGGCATCTGAATGAATTGGAAAAACAGATTGGAAAAAATGTTATTGACTATTTGATTTTTAACAAAGAAAAGCCAGATGAGAATTTATTGAAAAAATATTCTAAAAAAGGGGAGTATCTTGTAGATTATAAAAATTTAAAAAGCGGATTAAAGACAAAATTTATCGGCGGCAATCTTTTAAGCAATAAAATTTTCAAACAGGCGAAAAATGACGCAATAAAGAGAGCGCTAATTCGGCACGACAGCGGTAAAATCGCTAAAATAATTTACGAACTATAAATCGCTTATAATAATTTTTATGTCCGTATTGACAAAAATTCGCGATTAGAGTATGGTTTATTATATAATTTAATTTTAGAAAAAAATTATGAATTTAGCAGTGATTAAAACCGGGGGCAAACAATATATAGTTAAAGAAGGAGATAATTTAAAGATAGAAAAAATTGATAAAAAAATCGGAGGCAAAATTAATTTTGAAGAAATTTTGCTCGTTTCAGACAAGGAAGGAAAAGGAATTAAAATTGGAAATCCTTTTATTGATGGCGTTAAAGTTCAGGGTGAAATAATTGAGCAGGGGAAAAACAAGAAAGTCGTTGTAGTGAAATATAAGTCAAAAACAAGGTATAAAAGGACATTGGGGCATAGGCAAAATTATACAAAAGTGAAAATAACAAAAGTATAAATAAATTTTTAATTATAGGTTTTTTATGTTTAATTCTTTGCCAGTTTTTGACAATTCATCAGAAATAGAAGGAATAATCACTAATTGTCCAATTTGCGGAAACAAAAATGGAAGTTTAGAAGTGTCAATTTTAGATGAGGGCGGCAATAGCAATTTAATTTATATTAAATGCCATAAGTGCTTTAATAATTTATTAGGAGTAATAAATTACAGCCCTTTTGGCGTTAGCATAGCCACCTTTACCACCGATTTAAAAAAGTCTGAAGTTCTTAAATTTCAGAATGGAGACTATGTCAACAGCGACGATGTTTTAGAACTTCATAGCATATTAGAAGATAAAAAAATAGATTTTAATAAGATAATAAGATAAAAAATTATGGATTTATTTTTAAAAGCTGAAAAAAGAGAAGTAATCGGAAAAAAAGTCCAGCAATTAAGAAAATGCGGAAAAATTCCGGCTATTATATATGGATCTGAAATAGAGCCGACAATTTTAACTGTTGATTATCAAGAATTTGAAAAGGTGTATAAAAAAGCGGGAGAAAGCACTTTAGTTAACCTTAAAATAGCAGAAGCAAAAGATGGTTTGCCGATTTTAATCCATTCCGTGGCGCATAATCCCGTGAGCGGAAAAGTTGACCATATTGATTTTTATAAAATTAAATACGGGCAAAAATTAACGGCAACAGTTGAATTAAAATTTATCGGAGAGTCAAAAGCCGTGAAAGAACTGGGTGGCATATTATCCACTGTTTTAAAAAGCGTTGAGATTGAATGTCTGCCCCGCCACCTTATTAGCAAGATAGAGGTAGACTTAAGCGCATTAAAAAACTTTAATGATATTATTCATATAAAAGATTTGCATGTTCCTGAAAATATTAAAATAATAACAGATAATGAATTAGTGGTTGCTAATGTTTCGCAGCCGAAGGTTGAAGAAGAAGTTAAAAAGGAAGAAGCTGAACAGCCGAAAGAAGAGAAAGAAGGAGAAGAAAAAGATGGCGATAAGAAAGAAGGCGGAAAAGATCAAAAGGATGGAAAAGACGCAAAACAGGAAAAGAAATAATTTTAAAAGAGAATTACCCCTCCCCAGTTTTATTAAAAATATTTTTTATAAAACTGTGGAGGGGTTTTTTATTCCTTTACAAATCGGTTTAGAATAGATAAGATATAGTTAGTTAAAGCACTCTATTTTTTGAATTATAAAATATTTAAGAATAAGCTAAAAACAGTTTGTCATTCCGAACTTGTTTCGGAATCTGTCATTACTTTTCGCTAAATTATGATTAGGTTAAAAAAAATTTTAGGTTTATAATTTCGTTAATCTTAATAATATATAGCGAATTACAAGCACAGATCCTGAAATAAATTCAGGGTGACAATTTTTTTTACAATTTAATATCAAAAATTTGGATTGGGCGAAAGGAGGAAAGATGAAAAAATTTTTAAAAAAATATTTTCAGAATTTAGGGAATAAAAAATCAAACAAGGAAAAAGGTATAACTGTATCAGTTTTTTTTCTATCAATATCTTTATCTGTTCTAGGTTATTTTGAACCAATAAAAATAGCGGGTTATATTGGTTTTATGTGCACAAGTTTAATTTTTATAACAAGTTCAATTTTACAAATGATAAAAAATGAATCATAAATTTCAAAAACGAGGAGAAGCCCAATCTCCTCGCTCAATCTAAATTTTTGATAAACTATTTTGAATTACAAAATATAAAAACCATGTCATCCTGAATTTATTTCAGGATCTGTGCCTGTAATTCGCTATATTATGTTTAAGAATAATAAAGCAAAAATTTAAAATATTATCGCCAAATCATAATTTAGCGAAAAGTAATGACAG
>JAGLTA010000023.1 GCA_023135505.1 Candidatus Parcubacteria bacterium
CCTATAATCATACTGAAAGACAGGCGGTTGCTGGCGCGATCTATTTCTAAAATTAATCTTTCCAGCCCTTTGTGCTGAAAATTAACATTAATATCTCCTTTTCTTAAACTTTTTATCAGCAATGAAAATTCTTTTGGCAAAAGTTCAAAAAAATTAAATAATTCACTTGCCGTTGCGCTGCCCCTTTTCCATAAATTGACAGGAGAATATTTCTTTTTTAATAAATGTTTGGCAAAAGGCTTTGCGTGCGACACCATATCAAAATCAGGATCAAGATTGCGTCCAATATTTTCTACTGTAATTAATGCTTTAGCCAATAAAGCCAAATCGCTTGGGATTTTAATTTTATGCGCGATCATCACTTCTAAAATTTCTTCTATGATTTTGCCTATTTCCAATTCTTTTAACGGCGCGCCGTAATATTTGCCTATAAAATCTTTAATTTCAATTTTTAATTTTGATAAATCCGCTTCTCTTCCCACAATATCCATATTAATTAATGCCTCAATAACTTTATCAGCGTCAATTTTGATCGCGGCAATTATCATATCAGCCATACTGCTTATCCTGTCTTCGTTAATTCTGCCAACCATCCCGAAATCCAATAAAGCGATAACATTATTTTCTAAAACAAAAATATTGCCCGGATGCGGATCCCCGTGAAAAAATCCGTCTGCAAATATCTGTTTTAAAATCATATCTGCCCCGCGAGCCGCAATTATTTTTTTATTAAATTTAGAATTTTTTAATTTAACAGTATCGGAAATTTTAACTCCATCTATAAATTCCATTGTTAATATTTTACCAGCTGTTAAATTCCAGTAAACTTTCGGGATGCGGACAGTTTCTATTTCTTTAAAATTTTTCCTAAACTTATCAATATTTCGCCCCTCATTAACAAAATCCAATTCTTTTTTAATTGTTTTAGCAAACTCTTTGACTATCTCTACTGGTTGATAAAGACTGCCATTTAATAATCGTCTTTCCGTAAATTTAGCTAAATCCAATAAAATTGCAACATCAACCTCAATCTTTTCTTTAATATTAGGTCGTTGAATTTTAACCGCAACAATTTCACCTGTTGAAAATTTCGCTTTATGCACTTGGCTTAAAGAAGCGGCGGCTACTGGCTGTTTGTCAAATTCAATAAACAGTTCATTTATAGGCTTATTAAATTCTTCTTTAAACTGTTTTTCCACTTCAGTATAATCAAACATCGGAACATTATCCTGCAATTTGCTAAATTCTTGAATAAATTCTCGAGACATTAAATCAGGGCGAGTGCTTAAAATTTGCCCAAATTTAATAAAAGTTGGACCTAACTCTTCGCAAGCTATACGCGCCCTTTGCGGCAAGGTTAAACACTCAAAAGTTTTTTCTTTTGTTTTTTTGGTAAAAAATTTTTTACCAAATTTAAAATATCGTTCTATTGCTGGCAAATTCAAAAAATAACCTAAGCCATATTTACTTAAAACAAGCAATATTTCTTTAGATCGCTTAAAATTTTTATATTTTTGTTTTAAATCAAACATAATTAAAATTAATAAAACACAAACCGCAAATGCCAAATCAACCTATTTAGCATTTGACGCCTATATTGAAAAAAATTTATTTTTTTTCACCCAACTTTTTGTATAATTTTTCAACCTTATTATTCAAGCCAACAATATCTTTCCTGCTTGGAATATTTAATTTCTTCAATGCATTGTGAACTATTTTCTCCGTCTGTTTCTCTAATGCCTTTTTATTGTTCTCTGCTTTTTCCAATAACTCTTTTGCCAACTTTGAACCTTCGCCTTCAGATACCTCTCCCTCTTTGATTAAATCTTTAACTAATTTTTCCGCTTTTTCCTTAGTTAATGATGCTATTCCCAAACCTGTTAAAATTGTTTCTTTAATTAAATCTGACATAATTTTTATTGTTAATGATTATTTAAACATTTTTAAAAATAATTCTTTTATTTTTTCTATAATTTTTTTAATAAAATCAAACATAATTTTGCGGGATGGTTGTAAAATTATTTTTACAACCATCCATTTTAATTAATTAAACTTACTAATTTTAAATTTAAAATAAACTACCGCTAAAATGGCCACTGTTTTTCTGACCATGCCCAGTAAAGATATCCGCCAACTGCCAAAAGAGCAATCGTTCCGATAATAACTCCAATCGTCATTGGATTTGACCAGTCAATGTTTGTAATAAAATTTGGCATAATTACACCCCCTCTCTAATTTTTTAATATTTTTTTAATTTTGGTAAAATTTTTATTTTTTATTCCGCCACGGTTATTTAATAAAATTCAAAGCGACAAAATAACATGCTGCCGCGACAATTCCTCCGACCGAAGCAACTGTAAAAGCGTACGCTAATGGCGATTTTCTATTTTCTAATTGCGCGCGATGAACTCCAAAAATAAACAATAATACTATGCCTGTCATAAGAGAAATTATTCTGGCAATATTTAAATCGCCCATCAATAAATAAGAAATAAGCGGTAAAGCTATAATTATAAAAGTAAATATAAAAGATCCTGTGCTTTCTAAAATATCCTCTTTTGAATAAGATTGGGATTTAGATTTGGCAACCAAAGGACCGAATGAATTCGCGAAACTGCTGGCTACCCCGACTATCAATCCTGAGGACAAAATTGTCCAATAATTTGAAGTAAGCACAGAAACGCCTAAAGCTATGCTAAAACTAGCTATAATAGATCCAAACAGACCTAAAATAATTCCCTGAATTTTTTTCTCTATGTCAAACAGTTGAAATTCCGTTTTATTTTTAACAGAATGATTGAAATTTGTTTTTTTAATAAGTTGTTCTAGGGGCATAATATTTTATATTAAAATTTTAAAACAAAACAGTAATAATTTGAGTAGATACTTTTTCTGAATTAATTTTTTTATTTAAAAATGAATATTCTAAAAGCAATCCGTCCATCATACTTGTTAGTAGAGAAGTTACTAAACGGCTGTCAATTTTTTGCCTTATTTTTTTTCTGGCGATCAGTTCCTTTATTAAAGGTTGAATTAAATCAGCAGTTTGTTCTCTTAATTGAATAATATATTTTTTTATTTGAGGATCAGTTGGGGATAATTTTAATAACAGCGCTTTAATAAGATTTTTTTCTTTTAAACCGAAATCTAAATAATTTTTAATAAGCTTGTGTAGTTTTTCGTCAACAGTTTTTTCGTTAAACGCCGCGCCGATAGTTAAACTTAAATTACTGAAAACCTCATCAAGCACATTTTTATAAATTTCTGTTTTACCAGTAAAATGATAATAAAGAGCGGCTTTAGTAATATTAAGTTTTTTAGCGATATCATTCATGGAAACACCTAAATAACTATATTCTGAAAAAAGCCTGCGAGCGACTTCAATAATATGTTTTTTGGTGCCTTGAATGATATTTTCCCCTTGTTTTTCAACTATTGTCATAATTTTTTTAATTATTCTTAATTCACTTACCGAATGGTAAGTTGCTTTTAACATACAAGATAAATAAGTATCTGTCAAGCCAAAAATATTTCCCATAAATTACAAACTGAAAAACGCTGTTAAGCAATTGCCAAAATTAGCAAAAACAAGGTTTTACCCCTGTCTTTAAATAAAAAAATTTAAAAAAAATAATTATATAGAAAAATTCATTCAATAATATCAAACGACAATTTCGCTAAATTTCTCTTTTATTTTTTCCTCGTCTCAAGTCAGCCCGTATTTTTTACGGGATTCCATTTTCTCAATGACTTTAAGCAAATCATCTTTTCTAAATTTTTAAATAATATTTGCCATATATTTAATAGAAGTATGCAAAATTGCATACTTCTATTTATAATAACAAAATTTTGTAAAGCCGTTTACAAACACAAAACATTCTCGCTTTCTGAACAATCTCCTGCTAAATCACAAGCATTTATATCCACAAAATAAGGACAGGTATCTAAACATCCGACAGAAGTCCAGTTTCCAGAATAAGTTCCTGTTCCGTCATCAATAAGATTTATAACAACAATGTCTGTTTCGTCAGGGTTTTGAATATGGGCGACTGCTGTTGTATTGTCTATCCCATTAACATCATAAATATCTGCAGTTATGGTAAAAACCGTTCCATTAGTTCCTAAGCAAGGGCTGATTGACGCGTTAGTAATACTCGGTCCGCTGCTGCTTCCCCCTGAACCCGCACCTTCGCTATCGCCTACAATAAAAAATATCTCTTTTAATATATCATCGTTCTCGCTTCTAATAACAGGGTCAATAGATATTACCGGCAAATCGCCGTCTGCTCCGCCGCCTCCGTCGTCTCTGCAATAAAACAGGTCAAAATAAGTTTCATTGCAAATTCCTGCAATATCGCAATCAGCTGTCGGATTGCTTAAAATCCAATCTTCCCAAGGCCAATAAGCTATGTCAGGCCAAGGATTCTCGCACATAAAAGTATTTATTGTCATCTTCTTTTTAGCGCTGCCATAATCAATAGTGCCCCTAGAAACAGCTTCAATCCCTAAAAACGCTTTGCCGTTTATCGGATTAGCGGTTAAAACAGCGTTTTCCAGCGCAGTTGAAAATTGGAAAATATTATCAGCGTCTGTCTCTGTCCATATCCAATCAAAATCATTCGGATTTAAAATATTGCCTGTAACATCATCTACGGCAAAAGAGTAAAACAGATGCTGATTTCCAGCAGTGGCTCCGTCCGCGTCGCGCGTACAGCTGTCTTTGCCAGCGCATAAAAATATATCGGAATTCATATCTTCGTAAGTCAAATTTGGAAACGGCGAATCTCCGACTTCTACATCAACTCTGATATAATCAATATCGCAAATTATATCGCCTGTTGTAAAATTCCAAATATAATCGCCGTTCATCGCAATTCCATACTCGCTTAAAACGCCCTCAGCAGCAGCATCTGTCAAGTCGGGATCGCCTTTAATAATCACTCTGTAAGCGGTAGTGGGGTTTAAATCTTCTTTTGGCGCGAAGTATGCTTCAGTGCTGCTTGAATTTTTCGTAATACTTCCTCTGATAGCGCACCAAACTTCTCCAGCAAAACTGTACAAGGTTGAAGTTGCGGTATCTGTCGGACAAACTCCATCAACCGTATGTTCAGTTATTACTTCTATATTTTCGCTTTTTAAACTGTTTCTTTTTATAGCCTGATCAAACTTTGCGCTGATTAAAACATTGCGGCAAATATCTGCGCTTCCGCCAGCAGGCATTGTCGGAGGAACAACTTCAGGGCGCGGGCGGCAGCAAGTGTCGTTTCCGCATAAAAGCGGCGCGGAGCAATCTGTGTCCTGTTCGCATCCGCAGCACCAGCCGCGGCTGTTTCCAGCGCAAGAATCTATATTAGGAGTGCATTCTAAAGGCGCGAGGCATTGGTCATTTAACATATCACAGCAGCAGAAACAATTATTAAATGCCGGCGTAGCGCCGCCGTCAGGACACGCGCTTCCGTCTTCCATGCATAAATATCCGTCCATACAACTGTTAACCCCTTCTTGGCAGCAATTCCCTCCGCCTAAAATACATGGCACTCCCGGACCAATCGGCTCATTAACGGTTATAATGCCGCTCCCGGGGATTCCATCCGCTTGCGCGTTTATATTAGTTGTTCCAGATGAAATAGCGTTAACCTGCTGGTAAGGATCAATATTTCCATTCGGCAATTCAATGTCTTGCAGTGGAAATATTAAATCAGCAATAAGTCCGTTATCGCTCCACCAAGTCCAATTATAATTTAACGGATTTATTGTTTGTCCTTTTGGATCACAACTGTCCGGCGAAGACATTGCTACAGATTTGTAATCCGCGATATCGCCGGCATAAGCCGATGTATTTGCTGGAATTATTTCAACTGAACTCAGCGCGCATAAAGCATCAGCGCCGCTTTTTGTTTTAAATATCCACGAATACGCGTCATTTCCGTTAGTTTCAACTATGCCGTCGCCGCATAATGCAAACCCGCCAGACCCTTCATTTAAACAACTATTTGAACATCCGTCGTTATTCGCTGAATTGCCATCATCGCAATCCTCTCCTATTCCTATATCTCCGTCGCCGCAAATAGAACCTTTGGAGCCCTCGCTTAAACAAATATTTGAACAGCCGTCGCCTGATGCTATATTTCCGTCATCGCAATCCTCTCCTAATTCAATCGATCCGTTTCCGCAAACTGCAGCGCCCGTTGATCCTTCGTGCAAGCATTTAGATGAACAGCCGTCGCTGTTAGTTTGATTGCCGTCATCGCACGCTTCGCCGAATTCAGAGATGCTATTTCCGCAAACCGCTGTTCCTGTTGATCCTTCATATAAGCATTCTGATGAACAGCCGTCGCCTGATGCTATGTTTGCATCATCGCAATTTTCATAAGTGTCTATGTTCCCGTCTCCACAAGTATTAGCGGCAGAACCAGTATTCAGACAATTAGCGCCGCATCCCGCGCTGTTGGCCGGATAGCATTCCTGGCTTGGCTGTCCGCAATGATCTGCAGCGGCATCCCAAACGCAAGACGCTGCATCGCATAACGGCTCTCCGTCGCACTCTTCGCCAGAAGCCAAATTGCTGTTTAATTTTATCAGATAATCTCCTAGCGCTGATCTAATTCCGCTTTCGCCAGTCTTAATTACAGCCCTGTAATAATTATCTTGCGCAAAATTGCCAATCGCGGAAAAAGTTGTTAAAGATTCTCCTGTTGAATTATCCCAAAGATAAAATGGGTTTGTAATATTGATAACTGCCGGCAGCGGATCAAAAGGACAAGACGAATCGCCGCCGCAATCATAAATTCTTATGCTTCCGTTAGCGCCGTTAGTCAGAGTGGCG
>JAGLTA010000024.1 GCA_023135505.1 Candidatus Parcubacteria bacterium
TATAATAAATTATTTTTTAATTTTAGTCAATATACGCGTAAATTTACTAAAATTAACTAAAAAATCAAATTAATAATCTCTAAGTTTCTGAATTCCTTCATGTTTTTGAATTTTTTCCAATGCCTTGGCTTCAATTTGGCGGATACGTTCGCGCGTAACATCAAATTCTCTGCCCACTTCTTCCAGAGTATGCGCAACGCCGTCCTCTAAACCGAAACGCATTTCAAGAATTTTTTGCTCGCGCGGGCTGAGTTGAATTATAACTTCTTTTACATAATCTTTTAACAATTGCAAAGCAGCGCTTCTATCAGGGGTAACATTTTTTACATCTTCTATAAAATCTTCCAAAGTTGAATCTTCCTCATCGTCCCCTACTGTCGTTTCCAAAGAAATAGTATCTTGTGAAATTTTAATAATATGGCGGACTTTGTCAATTTCCTCGCCCATTTCGGCGGAAATTTCCTCAGGCAATGGCTCGCGCCCAAGATCTTGAATTAATTGTCTTTGTATTTGCTGAAATTTATTAATAGTTTCAACCATATGAACCGGAATGCGGATAGTTCGCGATTGGTCTGCAAGGGCGCGGGTAATCGCCTGCCGTATCCACCAAGTCGCGTAAGTTGAAAATTTATATCCTTTCCTATAATCAAATTTCTGAACCGCCCTGAACAGCCCGATATTTCCTTCTTGAATTAAATCAAGCATTGACAGTTTTCGTCCGACAAATCTTTTCGCTATTGAAACAACTAATCTTAAATTTGATTCTAATAATTTTTTATACGCGGCGCTGTTGCCTTTTTCTTTCTCTTTAGCTAAAGACACCTCTTCTTCTTGCTTTAAAAGAGGGATTTTGCCTATCTCGCGAAGATACATCTGTATTGAATCGCTAGAAATATTGCCAAGGTCAAATCGCTCGCTGATACCGCCAGTCGCGCTCACTTTAGAAAAAACTTCTTCCTTTTCTTTTTCAGATAACAACATCCCCTTGCTGTCCGCTTCTATAATCTGAAACCCGAATTCGTCCACCTGTTCTAAAAAATCTTCCACTAATTCCGTGTAATCCTCCATATAAGGAAAAAAGCGGAGAACCTCTTGCTCTGTTAAAAAACCGCGATTTCTGCCTTTTTTAATTAAGCCTGCTATTGCTTCCAGAGTCGGCGCGATAATTTTAATTTTTTCCGTTTTCTTGATTTTTCTTTTTGCCGCTGGTTTTTTTGCGATTTTCTTCCGCTCTATTTTTTTAACCGCTTTTTTCCGCTTAACTAAAACTTTCTTATTGTCAGCTTTTTTAATAATCTTTTTGGGTTTTGCCGCCTTTCTTGATTTTGCTATTTGAACTCGCTTTTTAACTTTCAAAATTTTTACCGCTCTTTTGTTCGCTAAATTTGCCTGATTTTTTTTTGCCTTTTTGGGCTTTAATTTTATTTTTGTTTTAAGCATAATAAAATTTACTTTAATTAGAACTAATTTCGCAACAAATCTATTATCCTCCTAACTTAAAGAACTCTTTGTTTAATTCTTCAAAACGCAATGATAGTTTATTTATTAAATCTTCATTATTATTTTTATCTGCTTCTTTTATCTTTTTTTCTATTTTTACTTTCTGTTTTAGAATATAACTTTTTTTTAATTCACGCAAATTTTTTGCCGCCTGTTTTTCCGCCTGTTTTAAATTAAAATCTAAAAAATCCTTTTCCGCCAGCAATAAAAAACTTTGCGACAAATTAAAAAGCGCGCCATCTTCTTGTTTTAGAATATTAACAAATTCATCAGCTGAAAAATTTTGCTGCTCATCTTTATAAAAATCAGATAAGCGCTGGCAAAAATCGGCTATTTTTTCGTCCGCCAAAATTTTTAAATCAAAATCAACTGCTGAAAAAATACCGGGAAATTTAAATAAAAGTGCTGCCATTTCTTCCGCGATTTGCAAATCCCTCCCTTTTTTTACCACTGTCTTTTTGCTTTCTGATTTTATTGCTTGCCGACGCGATTCATTTTTACTGTCTTTCTTAATAGTTTCGCGTAAAATTTCTTCTTCAACTTCCACTATTTGAGACAGTTTTTTAAGATAGTAATTTTGTTCAACTAAATCAGGCATTTTTTTTATAATCGGCAAAAGCGACTTAACAATCTTTTTTTTGCCCGAAATATCTTCAATGGAAAAACTTTTCAATGCTTGTTGAAAATAATATTCCAAAACTGGCTCTGCGTTTTTAATAGCATTTAACCAGTCTTGCGGGCTGTTTTTTATGCATTCATCTGGGTCTCCTCCTGATTGCAGCTGAATTACCTTAATGTTCATCCCTAATGTAATAGCCAAATCAATCCCTTTTTTGACTGCATTCTGCCCAGCTAAATCAGAGTCAAACGCTAATAGCAGATTATCGCTGTATCTTTTTAAAATTCTAATCTGCGTTTCGGTCAGAGCCGTCCCGGAAGTGGCAACACTGTTTTTGTCGCCAGCGCTGTGCGCTGAAATCAGATCCATCTGCCCTTCAACCAAGATCACGCTATTTTTTTGCCGAATTGAATTTTTCGCTTTGTCCAATCCGTATAAAATTTCGCTCTTATTGTAAATATCCGTCTGCGGGCTATTAATATATTTTGCGCTATCGCTTTTGTCTAATGCGCGCGCGCTAAATCCGACTGTCTGTCCGTGCAGATTATTTATCGGAAACATCAAGCGGTTGCGAAAGCGGTCATAGCAGCGTCCGCCGCCGTCTTTTTTAACTATCAGTCCGCTTGCTAAAATCTCATCTTGCTTATATCCTTTGCTCTCTAAAAAACTCGTAGTTTTATCCCAAGAATTCGGCGCGTATCCTAATTCAAATTCGCTTATTGGCTGTTCACTCACTTTTCTTTCCCGCAGATAAGCGCGGCACGATTCCGCCGCCGGCGATTTTTTCAAAAGATAAGCATAAAACTTTTTTGCTAATTCATTGATATCCAGCAGCCTATTTTTGCGGTTAAGAATTTTCGGATCTTGCGGCTTTAATTGCACGCCTGCCTTTTTCGCCAAAAGTTTCAGCGCTTCTATAAACTCAATCCCTTCCATTTTCATTACAAAAGTAAAGATGTCGCCGCCTTCCGAGCACCCGAAGCAATGCCACGACTGCCTTTCAGGGCTTACCATAAAAGAAGGCGTTTTTTCCTGATGAAAAGGGCAAAGCGCCTTAAAATTTTTTCCTGCCGGAGTTAATTTAATATATTCCTGAAGCACATCAATAACATCTAATTTTGATTTTATCTCTTCTGTATGCGAAAGCATAAAATTATTAAGTGGGTCTAAAATTTAAAAAATTTAATCTAACGGGCTTTTAATTTCCTTTAATTTATTATTGGCTACTTTAGTGTAAATTTGCGTGGTTTCCAGTCTGGCGTGTCCCAATAATTCCTGTATACATCTTATACTAATTCCCGATTCAAGTAAATGAGTTGCAAAACTATGCCTTAGCGAGTGGCAGGTAGCAGATTTTTTGACTCCTGAATTTTTCAGCGCGTTTTCAAATATTTTCTGTATTGTTCTTTCGGATAACTTTCCGCCCCTGGCGCTTTCAAAGATATAATTACCCGCTTTTTTATTTTTTATATATTTTTCTAAAACCACAGCAATTTTTTCAGATAAAATTGTAATTCTATCTTTAGCGCCTTTGCTCTGCTTTACTTTTAATATTTTATTTTCAAAATCTAAATCTCCCTGCTTTACATTAATAATTTCCGACACTCTAAGACCGGAAGAATAGATTAATCCTAATATTAACTTATGTTTCGCATTTTTAATAACAGAAAATATTTTGCCAATTTCTTCCTTATTTAAAACTTCCGGCAATTTTTGCGCTTTTTTAGTCCTAAAAATCTCTTTATTAACAAAAAATTTTCTCTTCAATATTTGCGCGTAATAAAATTTTATGGCGTTGATTGCGACATTTAAGGTAGCGTTGGCTAACTTTTTATTTTTTAAATAAAACAGATATTCTTTTATATCATCGCTATTTATATTTTTAGGACTTTTATTATTGAATTTTAATAATTCTTTGTTATAATGCAAATAAGACTTAACTGTCTTTCGGCTAAATCCTCTAATTTTTAACTCCCTTTCAAGATTATATATCGGATCCCGCTCTATTCTAGTTGTTTTTTTATTATTAGTTTGTGTATTCATAATCCTTATTGATTACACATTTATTATAAATAATTATTTATTTCAAGTCAAATAATTAACTAATTCAGATATAACTTGTTAGGCAAAATTAATAATTTATTTGCAATAATTTTCTCATGAACAAAAATCTCAAAAAGAATCTTAAGCGTATTTTTCTGGCTCAACTCGTAGCCATGTTGTTGCCAATCGTTTTTTTCATAATCATGGGGATACTTTATTACTCTGGCAAAATAATCATTATGTATTTTTTCCTTTTGATTTTAATAGTATTCCTTTTTATCTTAAGCATTTTAATCATGACTGGTAAATATCAAACTGTTCTCAATTCTTTCTGGAAAGACGTCTTAATCTTTGGATTTTTCGAAAGAAAATATCACAAAATATGGGGTTTCTTTTTGCTTATCATGAGTGCGTTATTTTTAATAACAATTGTAAAAATGGGTTTTGATATTTTAATGGACTTAAACAGTTAAAAATAATTGCAAACAAATTATTAACTCAAGGGGGGCGCTGCGCTTTCATTTTGGCTTTTATTTGATAAAATAATAATGAGGCCAAAATGAACCCTCGCCTAACAAGTGATAACCGAAAAATGCCTCAGCTCGGCATTTTCCCAAATCCCAATTCGCTTCGCTACTTGGGACTTCGGTTATCACAAACGTTAGGCGAAATTAACATCACGGCTTTAAACACAAACCAATCTTAATTTAATAACTCGCGCCAATATGAAACTATTCCAAAAAAATGAGCCACTTAGCGCGATAACACATCTGATAGCAATGCTTCTTTCTATCGCGGGCTTAGTTATAATGATAATTTTTGCCGCTAATAACGGAAGTGCCGCCCATGTAATCGGCTTTACAATTTTTGGAGCGAGCCTCATTTTACTTTACAGCTCAAGTTGCCTGTATCATTTTTTACCGCGAGGAACTAAAATTAAAAACGTATTTAAACGGCTTGATCACGCGATGATCTTTGTCCTTATTGCTGGCACATATACACCAATTTGCCTTACTTTTCCAAAAAGAGGATTGGGATGGAGCCTCTTCGGCGTTATCTGGGGATTAGCAATGGCTGGCATAGCATTGAAAATAGTTAATATTAAAATGAAAAGATGGATGCCTTCTATTATCTATCTTATTATGGGCTGGATTGCTATCTATCCAATGGCGCAATGGCTCGCGGTAAACGCATTTAACTGGCTGCTTATTGGGGGAATATTATATACTGCCGGATGCCTCTTCTATGCTTTAGATAAATTTGTTCGCCGCACAAAATGGATAGGCATGCATGAAATATTCCATATTTTTGTTATGGCGGGAAGTTTCAGCCATTTTTGGCTGATGCTTAAGTATATTTTGCATTCTTAAAATTATCAACTATGGCAGCGATTAGTATAATATACGCTATTCCTAAAGGGTGGTTTAAGTATGGTGTGAAAAAATGAACGATTGCCAGCGCTGTTAATGCCAATAAACCGCCGAAGGTATAATCGTTGTTTCTGTTTTTCCATCCCAATTTAAATATTTTAAATATCAGATACAGATAAACTAAAACTCCGAATATTCCCATTTTCAGCCAAAAATCAAAATACCCCCATTCAAAAGCGTAAGTCGTATAAAATCCGTCTGGATTATTTTCCAGCGCTCGCGGATCTTCGGTTTTATAAGTGACTGTTGCGCCAAATCCTGATCCTAAAATCGGTCGTTCTTTTATTCTATTCCATAAAGGCTTTAACAGATTCCAGCGGCTTCCGACAGCCGCGTCTCCTGAAATTTCCAATCCTCTTTTTTCAATCATTGAAGACAAGGAGACAGACTGGCTTTCGATCGGCAAAGGAAATTTTACAATTCCGGCAAATAAAAAAAAACTTGCGATAAAAACTGAAAATATCAATAAAATATTTACAAACAACTGTTTTATATTTTTTTTAAAAAACAGAATTAGGCAATAGTAAAATAAAATTACAGCGCCTGCAAGCCAAAAACTTCTTGAAAAACTTATCACAACAACGGATAATAAGCTGCTGATAAACAGCAATAAAATCGCGCTGTCTTTTTTAAATAGTCTTTCCCTGTGCTGAACAAATTTTGTGTTCAACAGAGGAAGCAGAATAAAAAAACCTAGAAGCGCGTAAATATGGGATTGAAAAAAAATGCGGTAAAATCCGCCGCCCATATCCGTAATCTCCCCCACCCCGGTTGTTCTTATCCATTTGTACAGCGATGGCATCGCGCTGATAAAATGATGTGAAAAAACAAAAAGTAGAAAATAAGTCTTTAAAACCAATCCTGTTAAAGCCGCTAAAACTGCAGCAAGCAGATTTTTAAAATTCTCTTTTTTAACAACTTGAAAAAAAGGGAAAATCAAGCAGAAAAAAAGCCAATTATTAAAATCAAAAAACAGATTTGAAAAAGAATTTCCGCGCAATACTCCTGAAACAGCGCCGTAAATTATAAACGCGAATAACAGAATAAAAGGGCGCGCTAATCTTGAATTAAAAAAATCAATTCTAATTTTTTTAGTTTTAATAAATTCATATAAAATTTTCCCAGCCCATGCCGCAATAACAGCCGCAAACAGCCCTATTCTAATTGACAAAGAGAAAGATCCGAGATCAAAACTGAATAAATATCCTTTGCTTCCGATAATTAGCTCCGCAATGATCGCGCATACCCCGTATTCCAATTTTCGCAAAGACAGAATTAAAACTGATGCTAAAATAATAATAAAAAAAAACTTATTTAAAAACGGGTACAAAAACGCAAAAAAGCTGAAAAATTCCGTTGCGATAATAAACAATAAAATAAATTTAAAATATTTTATATTAATTCTTTTAATAAAATCCATAATTATAACTTTAAAATAAATATCGTTGGATTGATTATACCAAAACGCAAATCGGTGTCAATTTACACTATTGACATAATATCATTCTTGTTGTATTTTTAAATTGAGGCAGTTGAAAATTATTTTATATATCGCGGGGTAGAGCAGTGGCAGCTCGTTGGGCCCATAACCCAAAGGCCGCAGGTTCGAATCCTGCCCCCGCAACAGATCTAAAAAAACCAGGTTTTATAAAATTCTGGTTTTTTTATTTTTAAAAATATGCTATAATTATGGATATGTTAATAATGCGAAAAATTAAAATTGCGTCTATTTTTGCAATATTGATCACTGTTTTAGCGATGGCTTTTTATAGCGGATGCGGCGTTTTCGCTTACCAAAAAGATGATATTAGTAAAGAGATAAAAAATGTTGAAAAAAGCATTACGGAACAGCAAAAAAAAATAAGCGAGTTAAAAGAAAAAGCGAATGAATATCAAAAAATCATTCAAGAAAAACAATTAGAAATAGCAAGTTTAGAAGAACAGTTGCTTGTATTTAAAAATAGAATCGCAAAAAAAGAACTGGATATAAAAATTGTTAATGAAGAAATTGCGGAAGCAAAAAATAAAATAAAGGGAAAAAATTTAGAAATAGCGCAAAAAGAAGAAGAGATAAAAGAGCAAAAAGAAAAAATTATTGAATTTATAAGATTAATATATAAAAATGACAAAAAAAGCTATTTGGAAATCTTGATACTTAATGATTCGTTCTCTGAATTTTTTAATTATTTAACTTTTACTGAAAATATAGAGCGTGGATTGAAAAATGCGCTGGACGGAATTTTAATTCTAAAAGAAAAACTGGAAAATAGCAAGGATTTATTAGAAAAAGAAAAACTGAATTTGGAAAAATTAGAAACAAAATTATTGCTGGAAAAAGAAAAATTGAACGAAGAAAAAAGATTAAAAGAGATGATTTTAACTGAAACAAATTACAGTGAAAGGCTGTTTCAAAAATTATTAGCAAGAGCCAAGGCGGAGCAAATAGCCGCCGACAATGAAATACTAAATTTTGAAAAAGAAAAAAGAGCGCTGTTTGAAAAACAAAAAGAAAGTAAAATATTGGATAACAGCTCCGAACTATCATGGCCTGTAAGTCCGTCGCGCGGAATCTCCGCTTATTTTCATGATCCTACTTATCCGTTCAGGCATCTTTTTGAGCATCCGGGAATAGATGTTATAGTTAGCCAAGGGACGCCTATTAAAGCTCCAGCCAGCGGTTATGTTGCCAGAGTTAAAGACGCTGGGTTTGGATATAGTTATATTATGCTAATTCACAGCGACGGGCTTTCAACTGTATATGGGCATGTGAACAAAATTTTAGTTAAAGAGGATGAATTTGTGGCTCGCGGACAGATTATTGGAAAAGTTGGAGGAAAACCGGGCACTTTGGGAGCCGGCAGATTAACTACCGGGGCGCACCTTCATTTTGAGACAAGGCTGGACGGAATTCCTGTTAATCCTTTAAATTATTTAACTTTACGATAAAACTTGCTTTGTATTAATTTTGCTGCAAGCATATAATAAAATGCCTGAATTTAAAAAATTTTTTACAGAATTATTCGCGCAAATATCTGAGATTATAATTGTTCTAACTTTCATAGGAATCGGTTTTTTTTATCTTTTCTTTCCGGAAAAATTTATGGCGATTATAAAAATGCTGGGGCTATTAGCGCCTATTGGAGCGATTATCGCAATCTACGCTTTAATTATCACAAGAAAAATTAAAAAAATAAAATCTGACGCGGAAGAAGGCGATATGAATTATAACGATGATTCTATTGAAATCTACATAACGAAAATGGATGAGATTAAAAATGACTTAGCAGCGCTTTTTGCAGCCATATTGATTATAGCGCTAGCAAAATTTATGAATGGATACTTTGATTATTCTGATATATGCCAAGCGTTTATTGTTATAATTGCTGTCTATATTACTAAAAAAATATACTTAAAAGAAAACTTTTCTTTTTGGAAAAAATAGATTGGTTATATGCTAAAATTCGCATCTGCTTTTAAGGCTCGCCAATCGCTTAATTCTCCGTTTAGATAACGATAATATCCCGCGATGGCAATCATAACCGCATTATCACCGCAATACTCCAAATCAGGAACGGTAAAATTAGCAGGCAGTTCTTTTTCTATTTTCTGTTTTAACTGCTCTCTTAATTCTTTGTTTGCCGCAACTCCTCCGGTTAAAAAAACATATTTCGCTTTGTATGCTTCAGCAGCTTTAACTGTCTTTTTTACTAAAACATCTATTGCGGCTTGCTGGAATTCAGCAGCGTATTCAGGAATTCTTCTTTTCCAATTTCTATCTTTTTTTAATTTATATAACAACGCTGTTTTTAGCCCTGAAAACGAAAAATTAAAATTATTTCTATTTATCATCGGACGCGGCAATTTTATTGACTGCGTTATTTTTTTTCGAGATCTTTTGGCATAAACTGAAATAGCAGGACCGCCAGGATATCCTAATCCCAATAATCTTGCAGCTTTATCAAATGCCTCGCCAGCGGCATCGTCAAGCGTCTGTCCTATTATTTTATAATTCAGATGGTTTTTCATTAAAACTAACATAGTATGACCGCCAGATACTGTTAAAATTATAATTGGAAATCCGCATCCTGCTTGACGATCGCCAGTTACTGGAAAAAGGCGCGAATTTTTTATAAAATTAACATATATGTGCCCTTCTATATGATTCACGCCTATTAATGGGATATTCCGCGCGTACGACAATGTTTTAGCAAAATTAACTCCTACAAGCAGCGCTGGAATAAGCCCTGGTCCGCGAGTAACAGCGATTAAATCAATATTGCTTAAACTGCTTTTTGATCTTTTTAAAGCTTTCTCTAGGCAGATATTTATATTTTCAAGATGTATGCTTGCGGCTAAATTAGGAACTACTCCGCCGAATTTTGAATGTTCTTTTATCTGTGATGATACAATATTCGCTAAAACATTAAAACAAGGCTTTGCCTTGTTTTTTGCTTCAACAACCGCAACAGCGGTTTCATCACAACTTGTCTCTATTGAAAGAATTCGCATATATAAGGATAAAAAATAATAATTCCAGACAAAACGCTAAAAATCGCCGCCAATAAAACAATTGATGAAGAAATATTTTTTATCTCTTTGGAATATTCGTGTATTCTAGGCTTTAAGATATCAATTAATCTTTCAAAAACAGTATTTACTAATTCTAAAATTAAAACCGAGCAGATTAAAATCAAAAGAAATAAAAAATCTTCCCTGCTCATCTGCAAAAAAATAGCTGAAATCAAAACCAAAATAGCGGCAATTAGATGGAAACGAAAATTCTGCTCTTTTTTCCAAACGCTTCTTAGTCCGCGAAAAGCGTAAATAAAACTTTTTCCAGCCCTTCTAAAATTAAAAAAATTCATTTTATTTTTGATAAAATTATACCTTCCAATTTTTTCATTTCTGCTTCTTCTCTGTCGTTTTTATGGTCATATCCTATTAAATGAAGGATTGAATGCGCCAATAACAGCGCAATCTCCTGTTCTAATTTATGGTTTTTCGCTTTTGCCTGTTTCAACGCCTCGCTATAACAGATAACAATTTCTCCGTCCAAAGGTTTTTTGCAATAACAAAAACTTAAAACATCTGTTATGCTGTTTTTAACGCGATACTTTTTATTTAATTTCTTTATATCCGCCCCGCTGACTATCGCTACCGAAATATTGGCATTCTTGATTCTTAAATATTTTAAAATTTGCAAAACTATGTTTTTAACAAAAACTTTTTTTATTTTTCCAGCCGCAATTTTATTAACATCGCAATAAATCATACATACCTATCTTTTAATATCAAAACTTCTTGTTATCATCTGGAATGTAGCAGGAAAACTCATCTGCGTCCTGCTGCCGACTATATATGAAATAGAATAAATAAAAGATCTGTTTCCTGAAATTAAAGTGAGATAAAAATTCATTCCGTCTAAACTTCTAACCCCGCGGAAACTATTGGCCCAAATTTTTTCTATCTTATGCTTATTCTCTATGGAAATCTGATCTAAATACCAATTTTCCGCCGTATATCCATATGGATTATCTATAAGCATAATTTCAATGAATTCTCCTTCGGGCGAAATAACGGATATTTTTCTATTGTTATCAGTAGAAATAATATTCCATGCTGACGGATAAAGAAAAGTATAATTATATTTTGGATTCAAATACGGCTTTACTAAGCTTGAATCAACTATTTTAGTTAAATTGCCTATAAGTGGATTATATAAATTCGCTACTTCTTGCCCGTCCATATAAGTATCTCCGTCTGAATCCTGATTCCGCATATCTGTTTTATAAATAAACTCCTCTATATCGGGCATTGTATCTTTGTCGCTATCCAAAGCTATTGGAACGCGCTCTGTATTGCTATTAATATTTTGATTAATATTCGCATTAGTATTTTCGTTTGCGTTGGTATTCTTGTTTGTGTTATCGTTTGTATTATAATTCCTGTTCAAGCCAGTATTGCTATTGATATTATTATCTGAGTTAATATTATTATCCGCATTATTAACATTATTATCTGTTTCATTATTAATATTCTTATTTAAAAAAGGAATTCCGCCTGGAAAAATACGGTCTTTTAAAAAATATATGGAAAATGACGCTACTATTAATAAAATTACTAAAAAAATAGAGGCGTTTAAAAATTTGCCTGATTTTTGCTCAGGCGAACTTGTTCCCCTAAACTTATCAGGCATAGTATGAATTACAACCTTTTCTTCTGTTGTTTTGGAAACTTCTTTTTGCTCCTCTTTTTTTTGTTTTTTAGATCCAAACATAAAAATATAATAATTAATTTATTTCTAATTCCAATTCTCTCCTAATGGATTATAACCGCCTTTAACCTCTTGTCCGTCGCCATAGCCGTCCTCGTCTGTGTCTGGATTTAAAGGATCAGTGCGATAAGTATCAATCTCTTCTTTATCAAGCAAGCCATCTTCGTCGCTATCGGCAAAATTCGGATTAGTGCCGAGAATCTTTTCTTCCTCGTCTGTTAATCCGTCAAAATCTGAATCAATCGGCTTGTCTGCGCCGTTTTCCGCAGGTTGATTTCTATTTATAATATTTACAATCTCCGCGCCGCCATTATCTTTATCGTTTTGCGGCTTATAAAAAAAATAATAATATGCCGCGGATATAATTGCTAAAATAAATATAACAATCATTAAAATCGTTATTTTTTTAATGACACTTCTTTTTTTATCTTGATGCTGTTTATTTATATTGTTTTCTAATTCTTGCGCCTCTAACTGCTTGTCTTGAGAGTTTAAATCTTTCTTTTCTCCATTCCTTCGCATACCGGGAAATCTTGCGCTTGCCGCATTCTTTTCGCCAGGATCAATATCAGCAAAAATATCTTCTACTTCTTCAGTTTTTTTATCAGATTGTTGTTCGTTTAAATTGTTTTGTTTATTAAACATAAAATTATTTTATTATTAGCAATTTTTTAATAACCAAAAACTATTTAACAATTACAAAATATCTTTTAACTAAATTCTAACAATCATTTTTAAAAATCAAATTGGCTGGTTTGAATTTTTTTTAATCTAATAAAAATTTATAAACGGAAATAATGTTTATTTTTTGTCTTTTATTTTCTCTTTACTTTTTTGATTATAGGCAATAATCAAAAAATATTATATTTTAATCCATTACTTGCTTTAATTGCCGCGCTAACTTTTCCATTTTTATAATCTTACTTTCAGGCAATTCTTTTATTTCTTCTTTCTATATATCTGCTATTACTTTCTGTTTTAACTCTTTGTTGTCTGTCACCGTGCAGCTTGCCGTTATCGGGTTGTTTGTGTTCACTGTTGTCTGGTTGATGTTGAAAGAAGTTACTTATGGAGATGTGGCGTCAGTTTGAATGTATTCATAGGCGCCGATGTCGTATCCTAAACCCTGCGGTCTCTGCGCGCCAAGAATGTCATAATTTACGCCTACATTTTTGCCGGCATCCACGGCAAAACTGGTCCCTATTAATTTATAGTCATCTCCAACTAAATTTACAAACCCAGGATCAGATAGACCGTGTTCTGATGTCCATCTTGCAAAGGAGTTGGCTTCCAGCCCTTTAGCGTTAAAAAACACATTGTTATTCATGTCACTTATGTAATATGTTTTCAACACCGTACTATAATTTTGCCTATATTGGTATGATACAATGTTTCCTGCGGCAAAAAAATAGTTGTGGTCCGCCTCTGCTACGGAATAATTAGTGTGCCAAAACAATATTGTCCTATTAGTAGCCCAAAAAATGTTGTTATATAAATACAGCTCTGTATCTACCATCTGCTCTATTCCGCATGATGCCCCTGAGTTGTTTTCTTTTTGTCCTATAATATTCCCAGAATGAGAAGCGTGTTGGCCATGAAAAGTACAGTTCAAGATATATACGTTTGACACGTCATAACCAGGAGTTGTCCATAAACTTTTAAGGTTCATATCCCCGTTTTCGTTACCATATGACAAGCAGTTAACAAACCACGTACTATTTCCCCAGATTTTGAAGCCAAATGTATTGTTATTACTTGAGACGCAATTTTTCAGTATGTTTTGGCCATATTTTGCTCCTATGTCCCACCCCTCGCCAGTATTATCATGGGAGTAGCAATCTGTGAAATAAATATCAGTGAGGTGGTGAGAGGCGCATCTATTTGACCTTCCAGCAAAGCCGTCATCCCCGTTGTGATGTGCAACGCAGTTATAGAAGTAGAATTTTTCACCCGGTTTGTTTAACAGAGTGCCATAACCATTGTAATGATGGATTTCCACGTTCCTAACATATACATATTTTACTCCAGGCAAAGTGAGATTAATCCCGAGGATGAGACCATCTATACCATTACCTGTTCCATCGAATTCCATATTGTCATACGCTATGTACGCAGAACCACTGTTGCATCTTGTACCTCTTCCACCACCAATAGTGGTGACCTTGAAGTTCTCGATGTATATGTATTTCGCTGCGCTCGTAAGCTCAACACCTATACCAGAGGAGTGAGTTATTTCGACAGCCTGACCAGATTTACCCTGTATGGTAATCCAGTTGTCAGAACTGCCAGCAACCGAGATGTCTACTTCTTCGGCATATGCGGTAGCTCCCTCATGCACAATAAGCGTGTCGCCAGCAGATAACTGGTCAACCCCGTATTGAATTGTAGCCCAGGGGCTGCCGGAAGAACCGTTATTAGAATTACTGCCAATATCTTTGTCAACATGATATGTATTGCCGTTTGATTGAATATCCGGAAAAGACGGGATTGTTGGAACAGGAGGAATCTCAAGAACAACACTGTTCACCACAACCTTAACCGAACTCGGCTCGTACCCGATATTCCCGGGATTGGCATTATCAACAACATGAAGGCCGTACCAATAAGTTCCGGCAGTTGAAATACTATCTGTGAAGCTGCCTGAAGCGGATGTTCCTGAAACTGAATTAATCTTTATCTTCGTCCAATTGCTTGCGTTCGGAACTCCTCCGCTGTCAGTCGTCCGCCAAAGCTCAACCTGTTTTAACTCTTTGTTGTCGGTCACTGCGTAACTTGCGATTATTGTTTGGTTGGTGTTTGCTGTGGTTGGGTTAATTGTGAACAAGGTTACTTCGGGAAGGGTGGTGTCTAAGGCATCTCCCCCATCGCTCTTTAATAAAAATGTTCCTCTATGCGATACTAAGTTAATAGTGTTGGTATCTGAAATAGTTGACGGATTATTTTTAAAGTTAGTATATGTCAGCTGTTTGCAGGTTTCAGGCAAAGCGATATTATTAACATTATTTGTGGTTGGATTGACATAGACATATCCTTTTTCAAATTCGCGATAGTAGATGTTATTGCCGCCGATGTTAGTAACCTTAAATGTATCAACAGCATTACCAAGATTAATATCATATTCATCATAATATTCAGAAGCAGAATATATTTTAGCATTGAAACTAAAAAAGGTGTTGTTGTCAGCTGTGTTTTTACTAAGATGATAAGAGCAAAGACCATACCAAAGAGCGTCCTTTACTGTTACTGGTTTGCCCCAATTATCAACTCCGACATTATCTCCTAATTTATGCCTCACAAAAGATTGCATCCCATAATTAATTCTATGAATTTGATTGGAAACCTCAACTTGCTTAAGCCAAACCTTTTCAGAAAAAAATTGACAATCGCCGCTTCCCCATCCTACTACATAAGATCCTTCAGACGCAGCAAAATAAACCAAATTTTCTAAATTATTGTCTAATTCAACATAGGCGTCAATGCCTTTTTGATCTTTTACCGTGCCTGAATTAAGCCAAACGAGAGTATCGTGCTCTGTCATTGCTTTTGTCACTTTATTTATCCAATTAATTAATGCTGGCGTCCAATTAATACCTACCGGATTAGTCGTCGCTCCTGAATCTGATGCCAGCAACTGTACTTCATCTATAAACACGCCATCTGACTGCCATGGACGCCCTAAATTGTCTGTTCTCCACGCTTCAATCCAATACTTGATAAATTTTGGATTACTCCAATCAGGTACAAAATTATGTATAGTTGCGCCATTAACCCTATCTCCGTGTATATTATATAAAAACATATCAGGATTGTCTGTGTTACAATTTCCAAGTGAATGACCTCGAGATATATTCCAGCGCCCCATAGTTGATTTATACGGATTTACCTTATGATCCTCATCGTCCTTTATTCTTGATTGGTAATATGAAAATATTTTCACATCTGGGTTGAGTTTTCTAAGTTCGCCCCAAGTATCATCATTCACAGAGTTCCACTTAAAACCTTGAACGGCAAGCAGGTCATATTTATGACTATCAATTACTTCTTGCATTGTCCAATCCGCTGACACCATCCATAAAAAAGTATTTGTAAATTTATTTTCCGCCGAAGCCCCCTCGCCCACAACCACCCTAACCCGGCTCGGCTCGTACCCGATATTCCCGGGATCTGCTTGATCAACAACATGAAGACCGTACCAGTATGTTCC
>JAGLTA010000025.1 GCA_023135505.1 Candidatus Parcubacteria bacterium
GATTTTTATCAGTTCTTTTCTGTTCGCTTGTGCTTCTCAAAAAGCACAAGTATTAAACAGAAGCCAGATTAAAGAAATGGTTGCAGAGGAATATCTGAAAACTCAGAAAAAAGCCGATAAACGCGGGCGATTGGAGCAAATCGAAATAAAAACCCCGAAAATAGAAACTCAAGGCAGCGCGGCTGAACAAAAAATAGATATCGTAATTGCGGAATTACGCAATTTGACTTCCGCGATTCGGAAAGAGAAAACCGCGCCTACTCTTGCGGAAAAAGAAGTAAAAAAGGTTAAAAATATTATAGTAAAAAAGATCCGACCTGCAGATTACAGCGAGGAAATAACAGACCTAACTTCTCGCTTGGCGAATGTTGAAGACAAATTCGCATTTGTCCACCCTGAAATCAAAACAAAAGGAGTAATTTTCGGCGCGGCAAGTTCTAAACTCATCCTCTGTAAATCCGACATAAAGGATTTAGACGAAATTATTAAAAAAAACAAAGCGAAATTAATCCGAAAAATAACCATTACTGCTTATACCGACAAAACTAAGCCCAAGAAATCAGGGCTGTTAAACAAAACAATATCACAAAAACGCGCTGAAGCGATGGCGCTTTACCTTAAAGATAAAGGAGGAATAGAAATCCAGCCAGAATCTATTTATAATGGCTGCGAGACTGATAGATACGGAACAAAAAATAAAAACGACCAAAACAGGAGGGTTGTAATCGCTTACGAAGAAAAAGAAAATGCGCCTGAATAAAATGGCGCCACAAAAAAGCCCGAAAAGATTCGTCTTCCGGGCTTTTTCATTTTAAAAACAAAAATAATTTTATAAAACCTTTTTCTTTTTCACCCATTTAATTTTTTCAACTTCTTCTAAAATCTCCATTTCTGCCGCGGTGTTAATTTCTACCCCCAGCTTTTCCCTTGCCGCGTCCAAGCCGTCCTTGCTTAAATCTGTTTTAAACGGCTTTATTCCTTCAAAAAGAGTTTTTGATTTTAAAAATGGCGTCCTGACCACAATGCTGTTTTCTCTTCCGTCAATGTAAAAATTAACATTTTTGCCATTAAATAATTCAGCGGCAATTCTGCTGTTTTCTGTGTCAAAAACAACATTTTTTACGCCCGCTCCGCCTAATAATATATTCATATTTTTAACAGCCTCGTCTCCTGCCAATACTTTCCAAAAAAGCAGAATATCTTTTTCAACCATCTTTCCTCTATTCATTATTGCGTCTATTTTTAATACGGTTTCATCTATCGGAATATTTTCAATTGCTTTCGACAGATTAATCTCTGTGAGAAGTTCGGCTGTCCTCGGATCTATTTTTAATAACACATATTTTGATATTTTTTCATCTAAAATCAATTGAAAAACATCTTCCCGCTTATTCTCTGATATCCGCGCAAGATCTTTTAATATGTCCTGATGCTCTGCTAAAATTTTTATCCTCCCTATTTCGTCTATACTTAAGCCGTCGTCTGGATTTACTTCTGCTATTTTATAGACTTCATCAATATTTGCTAATCCTTTTTTGTCAAAAATTTCCAAAACCTTTCTTATGCTTCCTGTCCTGTTTTTTTCAATTTCTAAATCCTGTGGCGATTTTTCCTCCAATTGTTCTGTCGCGGCTGACGCTTTTGCCGCCTCTTTTGCTTGCGCGGCTTCGGCTAATTTTTCCGCCTCTTGAACCATCGCGCTATTTTTAAAATCAACTATCTGATTAGCTTTAATATCGTCATGCCCTTCTATTCCTGTTTCAATCTCTCCGACTTTTTCTAATCCTTCAGCGCGGATAATTTTTTGCCAAGTATCGTTTTTAATGTTGCCTAAATGCTC
Organism: Candidatus Parcubacteria bacterium; assembly: GCA_023135505.1. Taxonomy (GTDB): domain Bacteria; phylum Patescibacteriota; class Patescibacteriia; order JAACEG01; family JAACEG01; genus JAGLTA01. The sequence goes on from JAGLTA010000025.1 coordinate 1,841, forward strand.
GGTCGCGCCCTTTTGTAAAACGCCGTCTGTCCATAATTTATCGGCATGGCTATGCAATCCTTCAACCAATTTATTAAACGATTGATAATCCTTAATTTCTAATTTTTGCGAACTCTCATCCCAACTTAAAATATCTTTTAAACTTTCAACTTTTATTCCAGCTGTGTCTTTGCCATCGGACAGGCGGACTAAATTTGCAGCAACATTTAAAATTTTCGCGCCTTCTTCTTCATCGAACATTTTTACTCCATCAGCATTCGCATCCCCTAAAACATCCTTCATTAAATCAGCCGCTATCATGCTAAAAACTCTTTCCAGCTGTGCCGGAACTTTTCCTTTTCCTAATTCCAAACTAAAATTCGCTTCTAGCCCAAGCGGCTTTTCTGCTTCTGATTTTGGCGCTGCTCCTGCAGCATCATCTGCTAAATCTGCATTCCCATTTCCTTCTAATTTATAACCACTTTCATTTAATAATCCGCTAACTTTGCCTTGACTTTTTGTCGGAAATAATTTTATAATCTCACCTTTTTCAAGTTTTAAATCTTTACATAATCCGATTACTTTTGTTATATCATCTTCATTAAAACCGCCAAGCGATTGTTCGGCTTCTAACGCAAACTTATAACTTGCTCCGCTTTTTGCCGATTCTATTTCATCCATTCTCGCTTCTAAAAAATTTTTAATCTCTCCCCACTGCTTTTCTTTTCCTTCTGTCTTGGATGCTATTAATAATTTTAACATTTCATCTTGCGTAAAATCCTCAATCTTTTTTCCTGTTTCGCAAATATTATATTCTTCGTTCAATCCTGCAACATAATTTCCTGCTTCTTCGTATGTGTCTATAATTTCAGCGGCTTCAATATTTCCGCTGTCGCTATCGGCGACTATGTTTTTATCAATTATCTTAACAATGACAAAATCTTTTGGATCAAAATGCTTGTCATCTAAAATTATATTTCCATCTTTATCAATTCCTTTGAAAGTATGCGCTCTTCCAAAATTATCTAAACTAACCTTATCTCCAAATTTTAATTCTATTCCATTGCCAATCTTATCAGTAAATTTATAAATTTTTTCTGCCTCAACAATTGCTGCTTCTGTTATATCCGTTCCTTCTGTTTTATCTTTTGCTATCTCTGCGTCCACCTTGCTATTTCTAACAGTAGTGTCTTTTGCCTTTGGCTGCAATACGCCTGTTTCATCTCCTTTTGCCTGCATTGATTGTTTTTCATCTATTTTAAACCGCTGGATAATAGGCGCTCTTTCTTCCTCTTTTGGCGAAAATAAATTTTTCATATTATCTATTCTGTGAAACCATTTTTCGCCATCAAATATCCCTTTAATCCGATCAAAATTTCTCCCAAACATATTCTCTTTAATCATACTTCCAACTTCTCCTAATCCGCCCTTAATAGCAATCAAATTTGAAGTTGTGTCTATATTTTTTAAACGGCTTAAAAACTCCTCTACTGGCTTTTCCCAAACCTCGCCATCTTCTATAGCTGCTTGCGCCGCTATTCCGCCAATTCCAAGCCCGCGCAAAATAATTCCGACCGCTGCAGCTCGCTTTAAATGTTTAGGGGCGCGCTTTATTGTTTTATGCAAATCTCTGCGCAAAAAACCGACTCCCTCTTCTTTCATTTTTTTAATCTCTTTTTTTTCTTCTTTATTTTTATGCTTTGCTTCTTGTTTTTGCTCTTTTGTTAATTTTTCCGTCCTGCCATACATTAATTCCCTGCAAGTCTCGCCTGTTGATGTTATAAAGGTGTCTTTTATCGCATGTTTAAATTTTTTGCCTGAAAATTTTTCAGCGTCTTCCCACTTCTCGCCATTTTTAAATGAATTTCGCGAAAATTTATTCATTGCTCTTTTGCCTCGATCCAATGCCGCAAACATTCCATAACCTATGCCTCTAAAAACAGAAAATCCAGCAAAACTCAAAGCGGAGTTTAAGGCGTCTTTGCCTAGCGCGAAACCAGTTATTTTATTTCCAGTATATTTTCTCATCGCCTGATCAAATTTTTCGCTCTGATTTTTATGCAACTCCATTTCAGATTTTTTATGCTCTTTCATTATATTAGTTAATTCAAGACGCAACTCTTTTTTTCGCTCTGCTGGAATGCTTGCCTCTCTTATTCTTTTCTTAAATTCTTTATAGGCTCCTGCCATCTCTTTTTTAGATTCTTGAAATTTTTCCTGTTCTTCTGTGTTTGCTTCCTTTTCTTTGCCGCCAATATTCTGCTTCATTTTAATCGCCATATCTGTCATTCCTATTAAAGACTTCTCAATATCTTTTTCAGAAAAATACTTATAAACATCTCCTTGTGGCAAATCTTCTTGTGGAAGATTTTTTATTCCCGCTTTATTCAGCCCTTTTTTCGCAAGATACAAACCCCAATCAACAGCGCCTTTAAAGCCAAAAACGCTGCCAGTTGTTCTGTAAATAATATCTCCGCCCTTATTCACAATATTATTTTCCATCGCTTTTGTAAATGTAAAAGGCATATTTTTAAGCATCTCTTTGGTTCGTTCTAACGCTTTTTTTACTTTCATCTCTTTAATATCTTCTTTCGGAATATCAATAATTTCCTTATCTTCGCTTAATTTTTCTTCTTCTTTATCACCAATAATTTCTGATTTAGCAACTAACGAATTATCTTCATCTTTTTCATCTTCTAACTTTTTATCTTGTGATTTTTCTTTATATAAATTATTAAATTGTCCTTCTTTGATTTCCATACAATTATTTTATAATTTGAAAATTTTTCTTTTTTTGTTCTTTAAATTAGCGATGTATTCGTCATATTCCTTTTTTGTTTTTGTAATAACGCATTCATCGGAAAATTCTTGAGACTTGCCAATAACGCTACTTAAAGTCGGTTTTTCTTCATCTCCAACAATAAACCTTGTCCCGTTTACAAAAATCTCATCTCCGTCTTTGAATTCTAATTCTACGACTCTTTTATCAATAATTTTAAATTTTATTCTCTTAACTTCTGATTCAGTTTTTTCTAATTTTTTAAAATTAACTTGCTCTGATGTATTCATATAATTATTTTTAAATCTTTAATTTTACTTAAAGTATTTTTATTTAATTCATCTCCCAATTCAACAGTTTCTCTTATTATCTCTTCTAATTCTTTTTTAAAGTCTTCTTCAACTTCAGGCGTCTGCTCGCCTATAAATTTAGCCTCTAAAACTTCTGTCATTTTTTCCAACTGCTCTAAATTCATATCTTCAACCAAAAACAACATCGCCTCTTTTGTTTCATCAGACGCATTTAAACTTGAAATTAAAAATCCTAATTTTTTGCCTTGATCTTTTGCAAGTTGCAATAAATCTTCTTTTTTAATTATTTTTTTCTCTTCCATAAATTTATAAATATAAAATATTTAAACTTTTTTAATGGCTTTTTTCTGAAAATCAAAAACTTCTTTTTTTATATCCGCACTACGATATCGGCGAACAGCTCTTCTTGAACGACAAGCGCGTTCTTCTGTTTTATTATTTCTAAAATAGCCAAAAAACTCACTACCTTTTCGTCTCTGTTCGCTTTCGCGAAAAATACGCTGTTAAAAACAAAATTCTTTTTTCTTTTAATCAAATCAAGCATCTGCGCTATTTTATCCTGAATGGAAATCCGTTTTTTTAAGCTTCCCTGCTCAAATTCAATTTCAGATTGTTTTGACAAGAGAATAAAATTTTTAAAAATTTCAGACAACTTTTTTTTATCTATTTTCAAAGGCGGATTAAAAAATTCCTGCTGTTCCGCGTTTTTCGCGCGAGTGAATAAAAAATCTCTCTTTCTTATTATTAACTCAATTTTTTTCGCCGCGTCAAGATATTTTTTATAAATTTTCAACTGTTCAATTAGCTCGTCTTCCTCTTCTTCGTCTTCGCTTATTTTCGGAAGCAATATTTTAGATTTTAAAAAAATAAGTTTTGCGGCAACTAATAAAAAATCAGCTATTTCGCCAGCTGATAAATTATCTGAGGTTTCAATATAAGTTATGTATTGGTCGGCAATTTTTACTAAAGAAATTTCCGTGATGTCTAACTTCTCGTTTTTTATTAATTTTAACAGCAAATCAAGCGGCCCTTCAAATTTTTCCATTTTAACTTGCAGCATATTTAATGTTTTATCAACTAAACTTGCTATTATTATATCTTAAAATAAAACTTTGGCAATAAAAATAACTATAATTTCAAACGCAAAAGCCCTTGCTGCGCGCCTACTTTCTGAACAACAGAAGCTCCGTTTCTAATTCCCAGATTTAAAGATTTTTTAATATTATAATCATATTTTATCAGCCCGCTCACAAAACCCGAGGAGAAAGCGTCTCCTGCGCCAAGAGTATCAGCCGACTTTACTTTTTTCGCTTTCTGAAAATAAATTTTATCTCCATCGTAAGCATAAGCGCCCTTAATGCCGTCTGTGATAACTATTAAATGCGGGCAATAAAAATATAGTTTATTAAATAAATCCTTGACGCTCGGCGCGCGCTTATAATGATATTGCGATGAAATCAACTCAACGGCTTCGTTGCGATTAACAATTAAAACTTCAGTTGCCGCTAAAATATCTTTTAATTTTTTAAGACCTGATAAAATCTGCCTAAAACCCGGATTAAAGGCTAATTTAATTCTGTTTTTTTTAACAATTTCAATAACATTTTTAAACTCTCTCTGCCAATTCGCGCCTGAAAAAGAAGACAAAAATATCCAATCCGCGTTCCATTTTTCTTTCGGATTAATTTTCAAATATTTATTAGATCCGCGATAAGAAAAAACAGTATGATCGCGGCTATCGCTTTTTAAATTAACAAGGATGAAAGAGAGTCCTGATTCCTCCTTGTTATTATTTTCAATTAAAGAAATATTTACTCCTTCTTTTCTCAGCGCCTCGCTAATTAACTTTCCATGCTTTTTTTTATTGACGCAAATTCTTGCCGCGCTTTTAAGCCCTAATCTTGAAAAGCCGACTGAGGCATTGCACGCGCCTCCTCCTATGCTTGAATAAAAATTATCAATATAATTTTTAGCTCCATATTCAAAAGCCAGCAATTCTTGCTGCAGTAGATTTTTTCTGTTTTTAATAATCAATCCTTTGTCAAAAAAAATAAAAAAATCTTTAGTGGCTCCTCCAATTGTAATAATGTCAAATCTGTTTTTTAACATAAGATTATTTGCTAATCGCCTGTGACGGACAGGAATCCGCAGCTTCCTGAACGCACTTGCTTTTAGCTGGAATATTCTGCTTAACAGCCGCCTTGCTGGCGTCGCTTAATTCAAACGCTTCCGGGCAAATATTCTCGCACATCCCGCACCCGATGCAAAGATTTTGATCTACTTTTGGCATAAAATTTTTAATTAAAAATTAAAATAAAAATGTATTTTGTTTTTGGCGTAATTATAAAATTTTAAAAGTCATGGGTCTCTTTATTTATATTTTTTGAAACACATTTTCCATTTTCTCTGCCACAAATAAGATTCTTGGGCGGAACAATTTCTGGACAAGCGCATTGTTTATCAAAAAAACCATTAGCGGCTTTGCAACCGTTTTCGCTGATTGGATATTCTACGCAATAACGCCCGCACCAATTACAAGTTGTTTCTTCTTTTTTCTCACAAACCTCCTGACATTCTTCTAAAATTTCAAAAGGTATTTCAGCAGAGCAGCCACTTACGAACTTTCCAATACATATTTCTTTATTCTGATCAAATTCATATCCCAACCATTCTGCTTCACAATTACCTTCGCTTACAACCCTCTCCCCACACCTCGGATCAAGCGCTGATTTT
>JAGLTA010000026.1 GCA_023135505.1 Candidatus Parcubacteria bacterium
CTGTTGGTTCCATAGTCCGAAGTGGAGCGATAGCGGAACGAGACTGTGGAACCTAAATGCAAATCATTACTATTTTTGCAAACCCTTGCAAAAAGGTTCCACAGCCCTAAAGGGACTATGGAACCAACGAAATAATTTTTACTTTTTCACTTTTACTTTTTAATTTGAAACATGTCTAATTTTCACAACATCTCAATTAAATCCTGCCTTAATCAATTAAAAACATCGGAAAGCGGATTGACAAACAGCGAGGCGAAAAAAAGATCGGCAAAATACGGATTAAACGCATTGCCGGCAAAAAAACCGCTTGGGAAAATAGTTATTCTGTTAAGCCAGTTTAAAAGCCCGCTTATCTATATCCTGCTTTTAGCCGGCGTTATCACTCTGTTTTTTAAAGACTATGTTGACTCTGGCGTAATTTTCGGCGCTGTAATTCTAAATACAATTATCGGATTTTTTCAAGAAAATAAAGCAAACAACGCTCTAAATAAATTAAAGTTGCTGATAAGGCACAAAGCTATCGTCTTGCGCGATGGCAATAAAATTGAAATTGAAAGCGCCGAACTCGTTGTCGGGGACATTATTATTCTGCAAGCTGGGAATCGCGTTTTAGCGGACGCGCGAATTATTGAAGCTAATAATTTAACAATTAACGAGGCCGCGTTAACAGGGGAATCCCTGCCTGTGGAAAAAAATTCAACTGCCGCAAGAAAGGGAGCGATTATCGCTGATCGAAAAAATATGGTTTACTCTGGCACCATAATTACCAAAGGACAGGGAAAGGCGGTTGTCTGCGCGATCGGCGTGAAAACAGAAATCGGAAAGATAGCCGAATTAGTGAGCGATACAGAAGATGAAAAAACGCCATTGCAACTGCGGCTCGCGAAATTTTCAAAAATCATCGGGATATTAACAGCGATAGTTTCGCTTCTTATTTTTATAGTCGGAATTCTGCAAGGGAGAGGCGTTTTTGAAATGTTTAAAGTGAGCATAGCTATCGCGGTGGCTGCTATTCCCGAGGGATTGATTGTCGCAGTAACGGTTATTTTGACTATCGGAATGCAGCGGATATTAAAGCAGAAAGCGCTCACGAGAAAATTGGTCGCTGCTGAAACCTTGGGATCAACAACAATAATCTGTTCTGATAAAACAGGAACTTTAACAGAAGGAAAAATGCATGTCGCCCATATTATTATCGGGGAAAAAGAATTTGAACTGAACGATTTAGGCGCGAGGCAAAAGCATAAAGAGGCGAAAGCCGCAAGCATGGCGCTGCAGACAGGGATGATGTGCAATGACGCCGTGATTGAAAATTACGATAATGAATTAAAGGAATGGAAAATAATCGGCGCGCCCACGGAATCCGCCCTGCTCTCCGCCGCGATACAGTCCGGATTGAATAAAAAAGAGCTGTTGAAAATAGAGCCGAAAATCGACGAACTGCCTTTTGAGAGTGATAATAAATTTATGATTTCGCTGCATAAAAAAAGCGGCGGATATATTATTTATGAAAAAGGCGCGCCGGAAAAACTGTTAAAAAAATCAACAAATTTTTATCACAAAGGCGAAATAATAAAATTGACAAAACAGGAGCTAAAAAAATTAAACAGAGTCTATGAAAAATTTACAAACAAGGGGTTAAGGGTAATCGCGGTAGCGTCGCGGGAAATTAAAAAAATTCCTGGCGCGAAAAAAACAGACTGGAGCGCTCTTGATAAAAATCTGACTTTTATCGGATTTATCGCGCTGAAAGATCCTTTAAGACCTGAAGCGAAAGAGACGATAAAAATGTGCCTCTCTGCCGGCATCAGGCCGATAATCATAACCGGGGACCACAAACTCACCGCCAAGGCGATCGGCGCGGAGATAGGGTTTAAAACAGAATCTAAAAACATAATTACAGGCGAAGAGTTGGATAAAATTTCAGACAGCAAGTTTAAAAAAATTGTGAAAAAAATTGACATTTATGCGAGAGTTAATCCGCGTCATAAGCTGCGTATTGTAAAGATGCTCCAAGACCGAGGCGAGGTAGTGGCTATGACAGGAGACGGAATCAACGACTCCCCTGCCCTAAAAGCGGCGGATATAGGAATCGCGCTCGGGAACGGAACGGATATCGCCAAAGAATCGTCGGATATTGTTTTAATGGATAATAATTTTAAAACGATTATTTCCGCTGTGCGGCAAGGGAGAATTATATTTTCCAATATTAGAAAAGTGATAACCTACTTGATTTCCGACTGTTTTTCTGAAATAATCTTAATAGTCGGATCTATGCTTTTCGGGCTGCCGCTCGCGATTCTTCCGGCGCAAATTCTTTGGATAAATATTGTGAACGACGGACTGCCTGATTTTTCTTTGGCTTTTGAAAAAGGAAACAAGCACATAATGTCTGTCAAGCCGATTAAAAAAAACGAGCATATTTTTAACAGCGAGATGAAAGCGGTAATTTTTGGCGCCGGGGCTATAAAAGATTTGATGATTTTCGCCCTGTTTTTTTGGATGTATCAGGCAGGATCAGAAATCGGATATTTAAGGACGCTCTTTTTTACCATTCTCGGCTTCAAGTCTTTGCTCTCTATTTTCAGCTTACGAAATCTAAGTCAGCCGATCTGGAAAATAAATCCGTTTGGCAATCTGTATTTAGTAGGCGCTGTCGCGATAAGTTTTACTCTGCTTCTGTCCGCTATCTATCTGCCGTTCCTGCAAACTCTGCTTTCAACAACTGTTCTGAATCTGAATGATTGGGCTATAATTATCTCAATAGGCGCGTTAAGCGTCTTTATGATAGAAACGACAAAGTATTATTTTATTGCGAGGAAGAAGGTTTAAAAAAATCTTTCTTCTTTCTGTCTTTGCAAAAAACTTTCCACACATTGTCTTTGCGAGAAATGAAGTGGAGCGGTAGCGAAACGAAATGACGAAGCAATCCCATTACTGAGCGAAAAAATCTGTAATTATAATTTTCGTCTATGCTTTTGTATAGTTTGTGCGGTTAGTAATGAAATTGTTTCGTCGCTCTCTATCGCTATGCTCGTTAGGCTCCTCGCAAAGACATCGGAATTTATGCATTTTATAATTCATTGCGAATTGAAAATTGATAATTGCAAATTTACATAATATTATGTTCTCAAATAAATTAAAAACAATAATCCTAATGGGCGGCGATCTGCTAATGCTATATTTTTCTTTAAGCTTAACGCTGATTATCCGCTACGGAATATCAGAAGCCGGAGAATTGTGGGGCAGGCATTTCGCGCCTTTTACTGCTGTTTATCTAATCTGGATAATTGTATTTTATATAATCGGATTATACGAAAACAGCAAGCAGAAAAATCTGCTCTCTTTTTATTCTTTAGCCGCGAAAGCGATGGCGATAAATAGCATAATCGCTATTATTTTTTTTTATTTTATCTCTTATTCAGGAATCAGCCCGAAAAGAATACTTTTTATAAATATAGTTATATTCTGCCTGCTGTTTTTTTTATGGAGAAAATTATACTCAAAAGCGATTTACTCTTCAGTCGCGCTTAATAATCTTCTGATAATCGGAACAGACAGCCAATCACTAAAAACCATCAATCAAATTGTAAAAAGCCCCGGCTTTGGATACAAACTGATAGGAGTTGTCGGAAATAGCAGCGGCGAACTTCCTGCTGAAATAAAATTCATAAACAGTGAAAATCTGAATTTGCCTGATATTATAAAAAAAGAAAAAATTCAGACTATTGTAAATTCCGACAGCGAAAATCAGTTGAAAATAACCAGCGAATTATACAAAAGCTTGTCTTGCAAAGTCAGGATTTTAGGGCTTGCGAATTTTTACGAGGAATTGAATAAAAAAATTCATATCAATTTAATAAATGAAATTTGGTTTTTGGAAAACCTTAAAGAAGGCGAAAAAAAAATTTACGAATTCGGAAAACGTATTGCGGATATCGCGCTTGCGTGCGCCGGGCTTATTCTCTCTTTTCCATTCTTGCCTTTTTTGGCTTTAGTAATTAAGATAGACAGTAAAGGTCCGCTGTTTTTTACTCAAATAAGGACAGGCAAGAACGGAAAAAAGTTTTTAGCGGTTAAATTAAGGACAATGGCAAAAGATGCTGAAAAAGACGGTCCTCAGTTTGCAAAAATCAATGACTCGCGCATAACCCGCGTTGGAAAATTTTTGCGCCAAAGCCGCATTGACGAAATTCCGCAGCTGCTGAATGTGCTGCGCGGCGAGATGAGTTTCATTGGTCCCCGCCCTGAACGGCCTGAATTTATAAGCGAACTGGAAAAAAAAATACCTTTTTATAAGCAACGGCTGATTATTAAGCCGGGACTCACTGGATGCGATCAAATTTCAGGCGCTTATCACAGCGCGTCTCCGCAAGACAGTTTGGAAAAACTGCAATACGATTTATACTATATAAAAAACAGATCATTCGCCCTAGATCTTGATATTTTATTAAAGACAGTTAATATTATACTTAAGAGGCAAGGGAGGTAAAAATAGTTGAAAGTCCATAAGGTCAAAAGTTTATAAAGTCCATAAAGTTGAAAGTCATATAAAACATTCGTTTAAATTATAATATTCGTGGCATTCGAATATTAATTTGAAGCATTAAAATTATATTTTTATGAAAAAAGCTTTAATCACAGGCATAACTGGGCAAGACGGATCATATCTTGCCGAGCTGCTATTAGAAAAAGGGTATGAAATCCATGGAATAATCAGGCGCGCAAGTAGTTTTAACACTAAAAGAATTGATCATTTGTATAAAGATCCGCATATAAACGGAGTAAGAATGTATCTGCATTACGGCGATCTTTCTGATGGAAGCAATATAAATAGAATTTTAGAAAAAATACATCCCGATGAAATTTATCATTTAGGCGCGCAAAGCCATGTTAGGGTAAGTTTTGATACGCCAAAATATACAGGCGATGTGACGGGGCTTGGAACAACAAGAATTTTAGACGCGATAAAAGATAGCGGCATTAAAACAAAATTTTATCAAGCTTCGTCTTCTGAAATGTTCGGAAAAGTAAAATTAGAAGATTTGCCTATAAATGAAAACACTGTTTTTCATCCCCGCTCTCCTTACGCTTGCGCTAAAGTTTACGCTTATTGGATGACTAAAAATTACAGAGAAAGCTACAATATGTTCGCCTCTAACGGAATATTGTTCAACCATGAAAGCTCTCGGCGAGGAGAAACTTTTGTTACTAAAAAAATTACTAGGGGATTGGCAAAAATAAAATTAGAAAAAGATAAAAAGTTATATTTAGGAAATTTAGATGCTAAACGTGACTGGGGACACGCTAAAGATTTTGTATACGGAATGTGGCTTATACTTCAACAAGAAAATCCGGATGACTATATTCTGGCAACAGGAGAATCCCGTAGCGTTAGAGAATTTATTGAAAAAGCTGCGGTTTATTTTGATTTTAATATAGTTTGGGATGGCGAAGGATTAAATGAAAAAGGAATAGATAAAAAAACAGGAAAAACTATCGTTGAAATTGACCCAAAATATTTCAGGCCGGCAGAAGTAGATATATTATTGGGCGACTACGCAAAAGCGAAAGAGAAATTGGGTTGGGAGCCGAAAATTAAATTTGATAAATTAGTGGAAATAATGGCAAAAGCTGATTATGATAAAGAAGTTAAAAGTCTATAAAATTTATAAAGTCGAAAGTCTATGAATGAGAATTCTAAAATTTATATTGCTGGGCATCGGGGACTGGTAGGCTCGGCAATTATTAAAAATTTACAAAGCAAAGGTTATAATAATTTAATTTTGAAAACTAGACAAAAATTAGATTTAATGGATAATATTGCTGTTGCAAAATTTTTTAGAAAAGAAAAACCTGAATATATTTTTTTAGCCGCGGCTAAGGTCGGCGGAATTATGGCAAATAATAGCTACCATGCTGAATTTATCTATCAAAATTTAAAAATTCAAAATAATATAATCCATAATGCGTATTTGCATAAAACAAAAAAACTTCTATTCTTGGGAAGTTCCTGTATCTATCCTAAAATGGCTCCGCAACCTATTAAAGAAGAATATCTCTTGTCTGGAAAACTTGAACCAACAAACAGGGCTTATGCTGTCGCAAAAATCGCTGGAATTGAAATGTGCCGATCATATAATAAACAATATGGAACAAATTTTATTTCCGTAATGCCGACAAATCTTTATGGACCGAATGATAATTTTGATCTAAAAAATTCCCATGTGCTTCCAGCTTTAATTAAAAAATTTCACGAGGCAAAAGAAAAAAATAAAAAAGAGGTTGTACTCTGGGGTACAGGATCACCTAAAAGGGAATTTCTGCATGTTGACGATTTAGCGGACGCCTGCGTATTTTTGATGAATAATTACAATAATTCTAATATAATAAATATCGGAACAGGCAAAGATATTTCCATTAAAGAGTTGGCGGAACTTATTAAAAAAATTGTTGAATTTAATGGAAATATAAAATGGGACACAAGCAATCCTGACGGTACGCCGAGAAAATTATTAAATGTAAGCTGTTTGCGTAATTTAGGATGGAAACATAAAATTAAATTAAAACAAGGAATAAAAAATACTTATGAATGGTATATAGATAGTCGAAATCCGAAAGTCGAAAGTCGAAAGTAATTTTGACTTTATGGACTTTATGGACTTTTAACTTTATGGACTTAACTATTATAAAACCTAAAAAAACTTTTAGCTGGAACGACTTAAAAGAAATTTGGCAGTATAGGGAACTGCTCTATTTTTTCAGTTGGCGCGACTTAAAAGTTAGATATAAGCAGACAGCGATTGGCGTGCTGTGGGCGATTTTCCAGCCGTTTATTACAATGGTAATTTTCAGTATATTCTTTGGCAGTTTAGCTAAAATGCCGTCTGACGGAATTCCCTACCCCATCTTTGTTTACACAGGCTTGCTTTTATGGCAATTTTTTTCAACCGCGCTCTCGGAGACCAGCAACTGCCTGATAGCGAACCAGTCCATTATTACCAAAGTCTATTTTCCGCGCTTAATTCTTCCGATATCGTCTGTTGTAACTAAATTTGTTGATTTTTTCATCGCTTCTATAATTTTAATCGGTTTGATGGCGTATTATAATTATCTTCCTAATTTAACAGGGCTTTTAATTTTACCGCTTCTTCTTTTAATAACATTTATAGCTGCCATCGGCGGCGGGCTATTCTTGGCCGCCGTTAATGTAAAATACCGCGATGTGCGATACGCTCTTCCATTTTTTATTCAGATGATGCTGTTCCTAACACCTGTAATTTATCCAGCAAGCATTGCCGGAAAATATTCTTGGATTTTAGCTATGAATCCTATGACAGGTGTTATAAAAGCCGCTAGAGCGGCAATTTTAGGAAACGCTCCGATTAATTGGACTCTGTTATTAATTTCTGGAATTGCTTGTTTGATTGTGCTATTTATCGGAATAATCTATTTCAAAAAAACCGAAAGGCATTTCGCGGATATAGTTTGATAGTCAAAAGTCCTTAAAGTCTATAAAGTTGAAAGTCTATAAAGTATTTGTTCAAATTATAACATTATATTATGAGCCAACCAATAATTACAGCGAAAAATATTTCTAAAAAATACAGCATAACCAGCCAGCAAGGCGGGTATGTTGCTCTGCGCGATGTTTTGACTAATATTGCTAAAAGTCCTTTTAGTTTTGCAAAACAAAAAGCAAAAGAGGCAGTTGGAAAGGCTGGAAAAGAAGATTTTTGGGCATTAAAAAATATAAATTTTGAAGTTAAAAAAGGGGAGGCAATCGGCATGATTGGAGCCAACGGCGCCGGCAAATCCACTCTTTTAAAAATTCTAACTGGTATTACTCCTCCGACAACCGGCGAGATTACGATGCGCGGAAAAGTTGCTTCCCTATTGGAAGTCGGAACAGGCTTTCATCCTGAATTAAGCGGGCGCGAAAATATTTTTCTAAACGGCGCGATTTTAGGGATGACAAAAAAAGAAATTGGTGTTAAATTTAATGATATAATAAAATTTTCAGGAATTGAAAAATTCATTGATACGCCTGTTAAGCGATATTCATCTGGAATGTATGTTCGGCTGGCTTTCTCAGTAGCAGCCCATATGGAGCCGGATATTTTATTGGTTGACGAAGTCTTAGCCGTCGGCGACGCGGAATTTCAAAAAAAATGCTTGGGAAAAATGGACGAAGTCACAAAAAAAGCCGGCCGGACTATTCTATTTGTGAGCCACAATATGAACGCAATTCAAAAATTATGTAAAAGATGTATTTTATTGAAAGACGGAAAAATCGAGATGATCGGAGAAACAAAAAAAATTATTGATAAATATTTAAATGATAAAATTGAACTATTAAATATTCCTATAAAAGACAGAAAAGACAGGGGTGGTAAAGGTAATATTAAATTTACTGATATAAAAATTACAAACGATAAAGATTCGGAAATAATAAAAAACAGAGAAGATATTTATGTATATTTAAGTATAAAAAATTTTTATAAATCAGATGTTGATGTGAGACTATCTATAAGCATTAATACAAAAGAAGGTTTTGGTCTTATATCATACGATTCTCTACTTAAAAAACAAACATATAAAATAACGGCATCTAAAAATAGATTAATATGTAAATTATACTCCCCCCCTTTAAACAAAGGGGATTACAATATCAACATCGCAATCTTTAAGGATAATGTCTTAGAGGACTGGATAATATCGGCGACCAAACTTTGCGTCCATTATGAAAAATTTGACAATCATATTAACTCTAATCACTTTCCTATACTTTCAAAATTTAAATGGAGTCTTATCGAAAATAACAAATAATTCATTTCGTAATTAAATATTTATTGCTTATAAAATTGTTATGTTAAAAATTTTAAAAAATAAAAAAATGGTTATCATTAATCCTAAAAAATATTCTGTAAATCATAAAAATTTTAAATTTAACATAAAATTTCCCGAAAATTTAAAGTATTTAAAAACTAAAAAATACATTATCAAAAAAATAAATTTAAAAAATCTTTATGCTAATATAGTTATTGATAAAAATAAAAATAAAGTTAAACACAAAAAAACAAAAATAATAGATACACCTCATTTTAAATATATAAGTGGAGACAAAAAACCATATTTAAATTACTTACAAAAATATAAAGAATCGGTCGGATATAAAATAGAGCATTCTATTGAGTCTTTTGATAAACTGATTGAAAAAAATAATTATTATTTAAAAAAAGAATACTCATCAAATTATATTATATGTCAAAAAATAAAAAAAATATTCACTACTAAATATATAATTTTAGATGGGGTTCATAGGGCATCTTTATTATTACATCAAGGAATCATTGATGACATCCCAATGGTTCTTATTATTGAAGACAATTCGTTAAAAAAACAATTAGATCAATATTTAAATGACTATCAAAATGATTTCTTAGAGTGGTACACACCAATAAAAATAAATGACTTAATAATTCACGAGCAAACATATCCTAATTTTAAAAAAAGACCTGAATTTTTTATAAATAAAGAACGAGGTAAAAGTAAATGGGATTTTATAATTAAAAAAAATTTACCAAACTTAAAAAATAAATCGGTATGTGATATTGGATGCAATGTTGGTCTATATAGCATATATATGTCAGAAATGGGAGCAAAAAAAGTTGATGGTTATGATCGTTCTAAAAAAATCGTCCAACCAACAAATAAAAATTTACCGAGCCAAAATGTGGTTCAGCAAGCATATTTTGTAAAAAATTTATTTTTCCTCGCAAAAAATAAAGAACTAAAAAATATCGATTTTTTTGAAAAAGATATATCATTGCTTAATTTTTCAACCTTAAAATACGATCTTTTATTTTCAAGTTGCGTTCTTTATCATTTTGGTGAAAAAAAATTTGAAGAATTTATAAAAAAAATTAGTAATAATATACCAGAAATTTTTTTACAGACAAATTTAGGGCACAAAACAGGAGAATTAGCTAAGACGGTCAATGTATCATTTCAAAAAAAAATATTACAAAAATATGGCTATCAAGTAAAAATTGATGCTCCAGAAAATTACAATTATCCAATTATATTTGGGAAAAAATATTTATAATCAAATATGCCAAAAGTAAGCGTTATAATTCCAACGTGGAACAGAGAAAATTTAATACGAAATACTATTCACAGCGCGCAAAATCAAACGATAAAAAATATTGAGATTTTGGTTTGTGATGACGGATCAACCGATGATACAAACCAAATAGTAAAAGAAATAAATAAAAAAGACAAAAGAGTAAAATGGATAGAAGGAAA
>JAGLTA010000027.1 GCA_023135505.1 Candidatus Parcubacteria bacterium
GAATCGTTTATTATGTCAAGGGGTTTCGCAAAAAAATTTAAGATTAAATATAAAAAGTATGGTTAAATTTGAAAATAAAAATTGGCATCTGATTGTTACTAGAAATTTATCTTTTTTTCATTCATGTCTTGATAACGCTGGAAATTATTTATGTGCAAAAAAATATGGGCTTCCGTCCAATTATCATATTGCTATTAGTAAAAATGGACGTTTAGGTTATATTTTTGCAAATAAAAAAAATGTGGAAAAATATCGTAAAAAATTAGAAAATATTTGTCTTGATAAAAATAAATTTAAAAAGTTGGAATCGACATATTTTAAATTTGGCGATAAATTATGGAATACAAGTGAATATCTTGAAAAAAATCTTAATATTACATCATTTAAAAATTTTATTAATGCTTATAGAAATTTAGCAACAGGGCTAGTTATAACAACACATATCGGACGGCATATGCACACATTACTAATTAACAGTCTCCAAAAATATTATCCTAAAATATCAAAACAAGAGTTAGATATATTGATTGGCAATATTACTTATCCTAATAAAAATACCCCCTTAATTGAGTCGCAGTTATTACTGCTTGAAATTGGCGAAGAATTGCAAAAGAAAAAGTTAAACATAAACAAAATTAAGAATAACCCTAAAATTTATAAAATATTTAAAAATTATATAAAAAAATATTCTTTCATTCCTGTTAATTTTAATGAAGAATCATGGACAGAAAAGCAGATATTAGAGCAATTAAAAAATCTTATGAAAAATAATTGCTCTAAGGAAAGAAAAAATATTTTAAGGCAACATAAAGAAAAAGTTAAATTGTCACAAGAGTTGTTAAGAAAAATTAGAAACAATAAAATTAAAGAAATCGCAAATTCTTTAAAGAAAGGCACTTTTTTAAATGAATATCGGAAATATATTTTTTGTAGAGCGAGTTTGGCTTATAGACTATTATTTAAAAAAATCGCGGAATTATATAATTTATCAGACTGGCGGGAATGTTGGAAATTTTCGCCCGATGAGATAATACGATTATATTTTAATGATGAAAAAAAATTAATAAAAGTTTTAAAAGAAAGAAAATTAGCAGGAGTTATATTTGCTAACAATAAAAATGGTTATCGTATTTTTAATAAAAAAGAACTTAACTTTTTTTAAAAAGATATTAATAAAAAAAGTTATAAAACAAAAGAATCTAGAAATTATCAAGTTCGCGGAACAATAGCAAATTGTGGTATTATTAAGGGAATTGTAAGTGTAATTTCAGGGAAAGATGATTTTAATAAATTTAAAGATAATAATGTTATTGTTACTGCAATGACCTCTGTTGATTTTGTGCCGATAATGAAAAGGGCGTCAGCTTTCGTAACTGATGAAGGCGGTATTACTTCTCATGCGTCTATCGTTTCCCGTGAGATGAATAAACCCTGTATCATCGGAACTAAAATTGCCACTCAGGTTTTAAAAGATGGGGATTTAGTAGAAGTTGATGCTAATAATGGGGTAGTGAAGATTTTAAAAAGAGCAAAATAATTAATTTAATACTTGATAAATTTTTTATGCTTATTCAATTTATTATAATTCTGTTTTCGCTATTTGCGATATCGCGGCTTAAAAATAAGTTAAAAGTTAAAGAGATTGATATTAAAGAATTTTACCTTTGGCTGCTTTTTTGGGTAATTATTATAATCGCTACAGTTTGGTTTAGAAAAACAGATATTATAGCGAAATTTTTCGGCGTGGAAAAGGGGGCTGATTTAGCTGTTTATATCTCTATTATAGTTTTATTTTACCTGCTATTTAAACTAATTGTAAAAATAAAAAAAATAGAGCGTGATATTACTAAAATAACAAGAGAGATAGCTATTAAAAATGCAAGAAAAAATTAACCCAGTCATCCGACGGGGTAAAACTATAAAAAATAATTAAAATTATTTTTTATAGTTTTAAAATATTTCCAATTCAAACAACCCTTTCTGATTTCCAGTTTCGCCGTTAAAATAAATCTTCTCCCCGTTAAAATTTAAGGAGAAATTATTTATTTTTATTTTATCTGATAAAATTTGGATATTTTTTTCTCTATAATCAAGATCGGTAATTTTTAATGTTTCCCCAATTTGAAACAATAGATGATTAAAATCGCTATACCATGCAATCTGTTTGACTTCCTCGCTGTATCTTCCGACAAGATTTTTTTTATTAGTTTTAAAATCATAAATGTATATTTCATAATCATTATTATAGGCTAGACGGTAATAACCGTCTCTTTTTTTACTCCAGACAATATTAGCCGCATTATCATTTATAATAATTTTTTTAGTATCAATATTTATTACTGTTAATTTTTGAGATTTTTTATCCATAATTGCAAGAAAATTTTCAGGGCTGTCTTGGAATTTAAAATTAAACGGAGGCAGATCTAATAATTTTATTTGCTTATTTTTATTATTTTTATCTATTTCTATTAAAACAGTTTTATTATTTTCGGCTGTTAAAAGATAGACCGAATTATTAATAATATCAAAATCAAAAAAATTAGATAATTTGCCGTAAATATAAATTTCGTCCAACTTGTAATCCAACAGATTAAACCTATAAATTTTTTTGTTATCATTAAAATAAATAATATAATCGCCCTGCCTGTCCCAAAGCAAATTTTTTATTTTGATATTAGGTATTTTTTGCTCCAAATCAATCATTTTCCGTAAAGCAAAATTATATATATAATTTTTATCGCCAACTTTAATTAAAAGATTTTTATCTTTATTGGAAAAAACGAAATCGATAAACTGGCTGTTATCGTTAATTTTTATATTAGAAAAAACATTTGTTAATTCATTGTAAATTTTAAAGTTAAAACCGCCGTTATTTTGAGTTTGTTGAAAAACTAAATTTTGATTATTAGGAGAATAAATAAAATTTTCAATCTGTCCTTGATAGATTAATGACGGCGCAGCGTTTTTTTTAAACAGAGTAATATTTTTAATTATATTTGCTTTTTCACTATCTACTTTTATTGTTTTTTCCCATTTTTGCCGCCCATCTTTAGAAATAGATATAATATATTCGTTTGGAGGCAAATCAATAATTTTATAAGATGTTTCAAGAAAATTAGTCGCTGTTTGAAATTTGCCATTAAGGAAAACCTGAACCTCTTTAGGTTTGAATTCCAATAATATTCCGCCAGTCTGCTGAAATTTATTTTTTTTGTAATTATAATTGTAGCCGGAAGAATATAAAAGAATTATGGTTGATAATAATATAAATATAATAATAAAAATTGTATATAAGACTCGGCGAAAATTTAAAGACATAATGTAACAATGCAAAAATCAAAATAATAAAAAGAATAATTTATTTAGAGACAGTTTTTAATTTATCGTAAATTTCACTAATAAGCCATTGAGGCGCTGACGCTCCGGCGCTAACTCCAACCGTATTGAATTTAGAGAATTTTTTTAAATTTAATTTTTTAGCGCTGTTTATAAAAAAAGAATTTTTGTTTTTTTGTTTGGATATTTGAAATAATCTAGTTGAATTAGCGCTATGTGTATCGCCAATAACAATAATTGCGTCGTTTTCTTTGGCTAAATTTTTAATATCTTCCTGCCGATCTTTAGTTGTTTGGCAGATTGTGTTGAATATTTTTATTTTTTTAATTTTTTTTTGTAAAATTACAGTTGCTTCCATAAAATTTTTTTGATTTTGCGTTGTCTGGCTCACAAATAGAGCGTTTTCAAATTTAGAAAAATCAATATTCCTCAAATCTTTAATTTTAGAGACAATGAGAGCTTGATAATCGCACCAACTGTTAGCACCCTTTATTTCTTTATGGCTCTCATCGCCAAAAATTATTATTTTTTTGCCTTGTTTATAAAATTTAAAAATAATTTGCTGCAGCCTTTTTACTTTAGGGCAAGTCGTGTCAATGATTTTTAGTTTTTTGCTTTTAGCTTTAAATACAATCTCTTTCGCTATTCCATGGGCGGTTATTATAATCGTTCCTTTCTGAATATTATTTATAGAGTTGATTTTTTTAATTCCCAATGATTTTATTTTTTTAACAATTTCATGATTATGGCATAAATCGCCCAATATATATATATCGCCATTATTTTGTTTAGCGTGGTTTATAACAGTTTGATACGCCATTTCAACTCCTTGGCAAAATCCGGCGAATTTACTGATTGTTATTTTCATAAGTTAATTTTAATAGACCTGTTGTGTAATGCTTAAAATTTATTAAGTTCTTTTAGAAATTCGTATAATAAATTTTTTTCTTTTACTTTTTTAATGATTTCCCCTTTTTTACAGATTAGTCCGCAATTTTTTCCTCCGATTACGGCAATATCGGCTTCGCGCGCTTCGCCAGGACCGTTAACCGCGCATCCCATTACAGCAATATGTATCGATTTTTTATAATCAACGACCGCGTTCTCTATTTTTTTAGTTAAAGCGATTAAATCAATTTCTGTCCGTCCGCAAGTGGGACAGCTGGTTATTGTCGGACCGAAATTTCTTAAATTCAGAGAACTAAGTATCTCCTTGGCTACCTTTATCTCTTTTGCAGGATCTGCCGTTAAGGATACGCGGACTGTGTCGCCAATGCCTTCATATAAAAGATGCCCGATTCCGATCGCGGACATTATTGTTCCGCGAAAAGCCGTCCCTGCTTCGGTTATTCCAAGATGCAGCGGATGGTCAATTTTTGCGCTTAATAATTTATACGCTTCCACAGTTCTTTCTATGTCAGACGCTTTTAGCGAGATAGTAATATCCGCAAAGTTTAATTTTTTTAAAATATTTATATGCTTAATCGCCGATTCAACCATTGCGCGCGCTGTCGCTCTGTTCTTATATTTTTTTAATATATCTTTTTCTAAAGATCCCGCGTTAACTCCGATACGGATAGGTATTTTTTTGCTTTTCGCCGCGCTGACGACTGCGGCGATTTTTTCTTTTGATCCGATATTTCCAGGATTTATCCTTAATTTGTCAACGCCTTGCTTGATCGCCTCTAAAGCCAAGTCGCTGGAAAAATGAATATCAGCGACTAAGGGAATTTTAATTTTAGTTTTTATTTTTCCTAAATTTTTCGCTGCCGCTATATTCGGAACAGCGACTCGTATAATTTCACACCCTGCTTTTTCTAATTTTTTTATCTGGCTAACTGTTTTTTTTAAATCAGCCGTATCTGTATTTGCCATCGATTGGATTGAGATAGGGGAGTTGCCGCCAATAAATAGATCGCCAACTTTGATTTTTTTTGTTTTTTTTCTATTTTGCATAAATTTCCGCGCCTAATTTTTTTAGCCTTTCTACAATATTTTCATATCCGCGTTCAATGTGATTAACATTTCCAATAGCAGTTGTTCCTTTAGCTGCCAGTCCAGCGATTACAAGCGTTATTCCAGCGCGCAAATCAGGGCTGTCAACATTTTTCCCAAAAAGTTTTGTCAATCCGTTGACAATAACTCGGTGCGGATCGCACATAATAATATTCGCGCCCATCTGGTTTAATTTGCCAGTAAAAAATAGCCTCCCTTCAAAAATCGAATCATGGATTAAGCTCGCGCCTTTTGCTTGTGTCATTAGCAATGTAAAAGGCGCTTGCAAATCTGTTGGAAAACCCGGATATTCATGAGTGGCTATATCAGTAGCAGTAAATTCGCTATTCGGCAGAGTTTTAATAAAATTTTCTCCAATTTCTAATTTTCCTCCAGCCCTTTCTATCATTAATAAAAAATTTTCCAGATGCAAAGGATTGCAATTTGAAATTTTAATTGCGCTATTAGTTAAAAGTCCCATCACGACAAAAGTTCCTGTTTCTATCCTGTCTGGAATAATAGCCGTATTTTTCGCTTTTAATTTTTTTACTCCGTCTATAATAATAGTAGATGTTCCTGCTCCTCTTATTTTGGCTCCGCAGCTATTAAGATAATTTGCCAATGCTAAAATTTCTGGTTCTTGAGCCGCGTTTTTTAAAACAGTTTTTCCTTCGGCTAATGTTGCCGCCATCATAAAAGTTTCTGTTCCAGTCACTGAAATTTTATAGAAAATATAATCGCATCCGCGCAATCCTTTTGTTTTAAAATAATAACCGTTTGGTTTTTCTTTTATTTCTGCTCCAAAAGAACGAAATCCGTCAATAAAAATATCAATCGGCCGCTTTCCGATTATGCATCCTCCGGGATGCGGCAAAATAACTTCTCTGAATCGCGCGAGCATCGGACCGGTTAATATAATTGAAGCGCGCAGACTGCTGCCTAATTTTTTATCAATCGCGATTTTATTTATTCTGTCTGTGGAAATTTTCAGCTTGTCGTTCTGTTTTTGCTGAATATCAGCGCCTAAATCTTTTAAAATCAATTGCATCTGTTTAATGTCGCTTATTTTCGGCATATTGCTTATTTCAGCTTCTCCTTTTAATAAAATAGACGCTGCTAAAGCTTTTAGAGCGTGATTTTTAGCTCCTTTGACTTTAATCTCGCCGCTTAATTCGCGGCCTCCTTTAATAATGTATTGTTCCATAATTTTAAATTAAGATTTATTTACTATTCTATTGTAATAAAAAAGAGCAAAGTTGTAAAGGGAATGTACAAGATGAGTACATAGGT
>JAGLTA010000028.1 GCA_023135505.1 Candidatus Parcubacteria bacterium
CCACGAGGATTTTTTTTGATCGTCGGTTAATTTGAACGGCAGATTTGCGACAAACTTTTTAATTTCCGCTTCTTTAAAATTAATTATTTCAGCGCTGTTTTTTTTCAGCCGATTTTTAGCTATTAAATTTTTCATCTGGATTAAAAACAGTTCGTCAAATTTCAATCTGCGGGCTGCTTGATTAAGCGCGTTTTTATCTTGCGGAAAATGAATATTGGTTAAAGCAATGTTTAAAGGTATCAGCTTGGCTCTATTTTGAATTTCTATCGGCAGCCAATCTTTAATATCTTTAGTCGCGGGCAGTGAAAGTTTAATCATAAATCTGATCTGTTTATTGGTAATTCCGGCTGTGAGATGATAGACAGGGGCCAGCCGCCCAGCGATAGTTGAATAATTTATTTTTTCGTATTCAGGATTTTTCATTTGCGGATTGCTGTAATCCAAATCAATTTTTCCGGCAAGATAGATATTTTCTCCTGTTCTTATGCTTTTTATTATATACGGCTGGTTAAACCAGACTGCGTTTATCGATCCGGTTTCGTCGCTGATTATCGCCTGCGTAATATTTTTTCTCTGCAAAGAGCTTCTTCTGTTTTCAATCAGATCAACTCGGCCTTTAATTGTCACAACATCGCCGCCGTTCAGATCCGCGATTTTTTTTATGCTGCTGAAATCGTCATACCTAAACGGATAATAAAAAATGAGATCTTCAACAATCTCAATTTTTAACTTTTTTAATTTAGCTGAAAGCTTCCGCGTGATAGGCGAAATTTCAGCCGCTGGAGATGTTAGATTTGGCATAGGGTTTAGAGGATGATTTTTTTAAATTGAGCAAGTAATTTTTTATGTCCGTTTTAATTTAATTTAAGAATTCTACAAAAGATTTTTTGATTAGGAATATGCTCATATACTGGACTATAGAAATATAAATCTTGATATTTTCCTATGTATAATTTTCCATCTTTTACAATTAGAGTCATTGATACACTTCCAATTAATTTACTTCTAACATGTTCATAAAAATTATGTCTAAATAGTGTGTCTGGTTCATCGTGTTTCATCCATTTCCTAGCAGGAGCTTTGTCTTTTAAGAAGTCTTTTAAATCATCTAAAAGACCATCTTCCCATCCTATTTGAATAAGAGATGAAACTTCATGAGAAACCCAACACACTAAATTTGCATCATTTAATTTTTGTTCCTTTATAAGTGATTCAAAAAGAGATTTTACAGAAGTAAATTCTTCTTCTAATTGTAAATTTAATTCTTTGTCGATAATCTCCATAGTAGTTAATGTTATATGAGCATATATAAAGTTTGTTTCTAAGAGCATGAAAGATTATTTCATTTAACCGGTTATTATACTAACTTTTTGTTTTGATAATATGCTTAATTCGTATGTTATGCGGAATTATTAGAAATTTTTTTTAATGCCGAATTATCTGCGGTTTTTATTTAGCAAACACCATTTACGGAGCAACAACCCCGGTGCAGCGCCAGTTAACCTCGGCGGTTTTTGTATCTTCCGAAACAACGCAGGCGGGATTGCAGCCGTCTTTTTCAAGCTCTGGCATTCTTTCCAAATCAATCCACCAAGTTTTAGTAGAGTTGTTGTATGTATGTGTATCAGTCAATATTCCAGTTTTTGCGCATTCATCATTTTCGCGGGCAATATCGTAAGCCTCCTGTTCGCTTAATTCAGAATTATTAGTTTCAACCTCAAAATCCTCTATCTGCTCAATTTTTCCATACCCTGATATTTTTTGAGTAATTTTAGGATTGCCCGCGTAAAAAACGCTTCCGTTGCCGCTGATATTAATATTTAATTCTTCTTCCGCGTTAATCTCTATTTTTCCAGAACCGCTAATTTCAGCAACAGCTCTTTTGCTTTGAATATTTTTTGCTAAATATTTGCCAGAACCGCTGATATCTATTTCTTGAGAGTCTGCTTTTTCCGACATATTAAAATCACCTGATCCAGACACTTTAGATTTTAATGTTTTAGCATCAATATCTAAATCAATTTTACCAGAACCGCTGATAGTGATATTCATATTTTCTGTTTTTATATCCTTTGCGGCGACAGTTCCAGACCCAGAAATTTTAATATCGCTTATCTCTTTTAGTTTTATATAGTAATTCACATTTTTAGTCGGCTTTATCCATGAAGAAAGCCATAATGTTTTTTTATAACTGATATATAGAGTGCTTGCAAAAGATGAGATACATAGGTAACATCCATAATATTATCTTCAGCCTCTATTTTCAGCGACTCTTCTCCAACTTGTTCAATAATCAAATTTCCCATACCAGCCAAAGAGATATTTTTAAAATCAGATATTTCTATATCTTTTGTTATTATATCGCCTGAACCGACAATCTGTTTAAATCCTAAATCAAACCAATTAAAAATGCCGGCAAGAATTAAAAATCCAGCCAAAAATAAAATGACCACAATTAAATTTCTCATAATATTGTTTATTTAATTAATTTAAAATTTTAATTTATTTAGAGACCTGAATTATGCTTTTAAGATTGTTCGGGCGGCCGCGGATTATCTTCTTTTCCTCCGAAAATAAGAGTTGCTAATGAACCGCCGATAATCCAAACTCCAAGCATAATAAGGGCGCCTATTTTAGCGTCATAAAGATTGGTCATCGCTCCGATCAAAAGAGCTATAAGACCGATGCCAAAGATTAGTCCGCCAATCGCCTTTCTTTTACTTTTTTGCATATTTTTATTAAATTAATAATTTATTTAATAATTTCGACATAATCGTCACAGTCCCTATCGGAGACTGCGACGGAGCGAATTATATCAGTCAGCGAATTATTTATTTATTCTTACTGGTGCGCCCGGCAGGAATCGAACCTGCATCACAAGATCCGCAATCTTGCGTTCTATCCGTTGAACTACGGGTGCTAATTACTCTTTTTAGTTTCACTTAAAACAGACTTTTGACTTTGCAGACTTTATAAACTTTCAATTTTTTGCTTTATAACTTTAACAGCCTGCCAAGCGCTTCCGCTGTTGATTCCCCCTCTTTTTCAAGATCTTCATCTAAATATTCCAGTAAAATATCCCTTAAATCAAGTGGGGATTGGCCGGTAATCGGAACGACTAAGTGCGTTCGCAGCATATTTTTGAATTCAAAATATATTTTTTTAACTTCCGGCGGATTATAAACAATCCAAAATTTGTTTAAATTTTTATTATAATCGTAAAAAACGCCGTTAAGCATAATTCCATTTTCAGCAATACTAAATTTTATTTCCATCGGTTTTTTTCTGCGCGATTCAATTATGATTAAAGCAAGCATCACTAAAATAATGATAAATAAAAAATTATTTGTTTTAAAGTTATAAAAAATCAGCGATATAAAAATTATAGAAAATACGATATACCATTCGCGGCTGCGCTCATATTTTACATATTCAGGGAATGTCCAGCTTTTGATAATTTTACCGCGTATGTTTTTAATTTTTTCTTTAGCCATAAATTGACAAAAACAAAAATTATTCTATTATTACTAATAATAATAATCTTTAATATTTTTTAAGATTTATTTTATTATAGATTATCGTCGTTTTATTGTCAAAGATATTAATACAAAGATATGGATTTTGGGGCGCCATGTCGGATTTGTCCCGTCGGATGACTGGGATGACGGGGCGAATCCATGCAGAGGCAAATTTATTTTTGCGTACAATTAAATATTGGAGAGATGCCAGAGCGGTCGAATGGGGCAGTCTTGAAAACTGCTGAGTCTTCACGGGCTCCTAGGGTTCGAATCCCTATCTCTCCGCATGTACTATATTTATATTTTATTATTAAATAATAACCAATTATACACTGGGTTTACGAGCAATTTAAAACGCAGAATTATTGAGCACAAATCAGGTAAAGTCAAATCAACAAATAGGCGGCTGCCGATTAAATTAGTTCATTATGAAGCGTATTTATTAAAAAAGGATGCCGAAAGAAGAGAAAAATATTTAAAAACGACAGAAGGGAAATATTTTTTAAAACAACAAATGAAAGAATTGTTTATTAAGTTAGGAAAATAAAAAACGGAGAGGTGCCTGAGTGGTTGAAAGGGGCACCCTGCTAAGGTGTTAGTTGCGCAAGCGGCTCGAGGGTTCGAATCCCTCCCTCTCCGCATTTAATAAATTTAATATTAAGGTGTTAGCTGGGCAACTGGCTCGAGGGTTCGCCACGGCATCCGCCGTGGCGCCCTGTCGGATGACAGGGCGAATCCCTCCCTCTCCGCATTCATTTTGTAAAAAGGAATTATTACGGAAGACGAATTTAGCGCTAAAAAAAATCAATTTTTTGTTTATAAATAATTTATAATAACAATACTATGGACAATTTATTTTTACTTTTATTTCTCGTCTCAGTTATTACATTAATTGTTGGTTTGATTAAACCAGATATTTTTGTTCGTTTTTTAAAAGAGCGAGCAACACGAAAAGGCACAGCAATAATTTTTGGAATTTCTGCCTTAGCATTTTTTATTTTGTTTGGAATTACAATAGAATCCACTCCACAAATGCCACAAGTTGCACAAGAAAATAAAATTTTTGAAAATATTGAGACTGATAAGCAAACAGTAAAAACTAATGACGAGCAAGAGAAGAAGGAAGCAACAAACAAGAATGAAATTATAGAAAAGCCCAATACTCAAAAAGAAGAAATCGCAAATAAAGAAACAGCAACTGCTCCTATAAAAAAAGAGTCGGCAGCCCAGGCAACTGCACAAGCCCAACAAACAGATAGAGAAAATATGCTTACAATTTTAAAAGCAAACGCTTCTTCAAAATGGGGTACAAATTATGAAATGGTCCAGTATGAATACAACAATCAAGCTGGAGCCTACGAATGGATAATGTCGCAAACGGAATATTCAAACATTATGACTAGTGCAAAACAAAAATGGGGCGATGACTACGAAATGGTTAAATACGAATATAATAATCAGGTTGAGGCTTATAATAATTTATAAAATCTGAAATATAAGTTAAATAAGATTATCTCATGATTACTCAAAGAAATATACAAGCTGAAAAGCAAAATTTCTCATCTGGTAAAAAGATTAAATATCTGTTAGATAACGACTATTTTTTTGTTGAAGAATTTGCTCGAAAAACTTATGAAAAAGAAAGTCTTTTTTCTGTCTGGACAGAAAATAATTATTGGTGGGAAATATACGTTTTATTATTTTGGGATATTATATTTGCTAAAATTGATGGTGTTTGGAGTCCAGAGTTTGGCGAAAATTTTCCTAACGAATATCAAGACATGCCTCGAGATTTTTTTTCTGATAGTTTTTATTCAACAAGAGAAAGCCTATTAAAAAATAAATTGAAAGAACTTGCAAATACTGATATAAAAGAAGTTTTAGTTAATTCATATAAAAATAACTTTAAAAAACATTGTAGACCTATTGAAAACTGGGATAAATTTTCAATAGATCAGTTGTGTATTGCTGTTGATGTAATGGAAAAGGATAAATTATTGAGCATTATAAAAAGATTACTCAAAAATTTTAGTTATAATAGATCAGGGCTTCCAGATTTATTTGTTTATTCAAAAGATAAATATTTTTTTGCAGAAGTAAAAAGCGAAAAAGACAAAATTTCAACCAAACAAATAGAATGGCACTCTTTTTTGTCCGATGAACTTAATATTGATGTTGAAATATTTTTAGTCAACAAAAATGAGAAAAATAGAAATAAAAAAGGTAAAAGAAAAATCAAAATATCATTTGGCAAATCTACTTCAAAAAAAAGAGAGGAAGCAATAATTTTTATAGAAAAACAGAAAACGTTTGAAAAAATAGAAGAAAAAGGCGACACTATTTACTCCGCTTATTTTGATATTGAGAATATAGAAAATTTATACACCATGCTTGACTATACAAGTGGTTGGAAAACACAAAATATAGAGATAGACGGAAAGCCTATACACTCAACTATACTGCGTAATGGTTTATGGTGTTATAAAGAAAAAGTGAAAACAGGCAAATCTTTAGATTATTGTCGAAAAAATGAATATGACGGCAGTGTAAATAAATTCGGATGTAAAAATTTTTATTTTAATGAGTTAGAACAAAATTCGTGGCAAGAATATGGATATATTGACAGTCAAAATGGTGAGTGGATTTTCAATAAAGATAAAATAAAAAAAGAGATAGATCGTCAATTTCAGCAGTTAAGCGTCTGCCCAATTTTTAAACCTGATAAAATACTAAAATTATTTGAAAATATACCTGAAAAAGTAAACCCCAAAATTGATAATTCTTGGTCTTTCGTTGATAATGATTTTAATAACTGGATTTGGAAAAACGGAAAATGGCAGACCGACTGGGATGATAAAAAATTTCCTGGATATTCTATGATGGTGGGCATAGAGAGAAATAACAAGAAATATCAAAAAATATCTAATACTATCAATATTGAAGCACAATCAGAAATTAAAGAAAAAAAGAAAGGCTTTTGGAAAAGTTTATTTAATACAACTATTATCTAAAATACCATTTAGCCATATTCCAATATCGTCCCTACCTCTCCGCAGTTATTTATCTTGACAAAAACAAAAAATTTATTCATAATAATTAATGATGTGGAAAATTCCGCAGTTTTTTTAACCCTTTTTAATTTTTATGGGCAGCGAGAAAAACAATTGGTGGCAGCCCGGCGTTGAACTTTTTTTGAAATTGTCAGGATGGATTGCCGTTCCGATTATAGCGGCTATTTTTTTGGGAAAATGGCTGGACGATAAGTATGGCACAGAACCCAAGCTGTTTTTACTATCCGTTTTTATCGCGTTTATAATTTCCAATATCGGAATTGTTTATAACGCAATCAGAGCCATGAAGGATTTGGATAATTTAAGTAAAAATAAAAAAGATGAGCCAGACAGCAAGCAGCGCGGAACAAAATAATAGCGAACATCAGGAAATACTTCATGAAACAACTCTGTTTGCCGAGCCGATTTTTCATTTTAAAAATTTTACCGTTACGAACGCTCTGTTTGTAAGTTGGATAGTCGTTCTTTTGATAATAGTTTTATCTTTGTTTATTAAAAAAAGGATCAGAAAAGTTCCGCGCGGCGCGCAGAATGTCGCCGAAGTTGTAATTGAAAAAGCGATTGAACTGTGCGACAGCGTGACTAATTCAAGAAAAAAATCGCTTAAAATATTTCCTTTTGTATTCGCCTTTTTTATATTTATCCTGTTAAATAATTGGTTTGGATTACTGCCCGGAGTAGGATCAATCGGTTTTATTGAGGAGCATAACGGACACAGTATGTTTATCCCTTTTTTGCGCGGCGGAACAGCTGATCTTAATACGACTTTAGCGCTGTCTTTAATTGCCATTATTGGAACTCATCTGTTGGGAATAATAACGATAGGGCTTTGGAGCCATATCAATAAATTTATAAATATTAATGCTCTGCTGGCAGTTCCGAAAAAAATCATAAAAGACCCGAGCATTCTTTTAGTTAATCCGATTAAATTTTTTGTCGGCATAGTTGAAATAATAGGGGAGATCGCCAAAGTCGCGTCGCTTTCTTTCAGGCTGTTCGGCAATATATTCGCCGGAGAGGTTTTATTGATTTCAATGGCGGCAA
>JAGLTA010000029.1 GCA_023135505.1 Candidatus Parcubacteria bacterium
TTATTGTTTGGGGCGGGTATTATGATATGTTTGTTAGAGGAATTTATATTTCTGTTTTAAATATGCTTTCAATAATTATAGGTTTCATTATTTTATTTATTGTTACTGCTTTTTTAACTTCAATTATTTTTAAAGAAAGCAGGAAAGATAAAAAATTTATAACACTTTCTGCCGTTCCGATTTTTATATTTTTTTCTTTATATTTTGTGAGATTTTTTAAATAACATTCATAAATTAATCATTCGCGCGCCAGTATGACAAAAACGCCTTATTGCAAGGCGTTTTTTTGTTTTATAAAAATAAATTTTGAAAATAGATTACTCAACATCAATCTTAAGCCCAAGCTCCTTTAGATGTTTTTTATCAATCGCTGCCGGCGTGTTCAGCATTAAATCGCGGGCCTTGCCGTCTTTTGGAAAAGCCATAACCTCGCGGATATTCGGCTCGCCGGCCAACAGCATCACAAATCTATCAAGCCCCATCGCAATTCCTCCGTGAGGCGGAACGCCGTATTCAAACGCTTTTAATAGATGCCCGAATCTTTCTTTTGCCTCCTGTTCGGTTAATCCTAAAATTTTAAAAATTTTATTTTGTAAATTCATTTCGTGAATTCTCATAGATCCGCCGCCGACCTCAACTCCGTTCAGCACCAAATCAAAACATTGCGCCCTTGCTTTTTCAGGCGCGCTGTCTAACAAGTCAATATCTTCGGCAAGCGGCATCGTGAAAGGATGATGCGCTGAGCCGAGTTCGTTTGTTTCTTTGCTTCGCTCAAAAAGAGGAAAATCAACAACCCATAGATAAGCCATCTTGTTTTCAGGAATTATATTTAGTTTTTTAGCGCATTCAACTCTTACCGCCCCTAAGGCATCGCAGACAGTCTGAAAATTATCAGCCCCGAAAAATATTATATCACCTGATTTCGCGTTAACCTTTCCAACGATTTTTTTAGCCAGTTCTTCTCCTAAAAATTTTACAATCGGCGATTGAAGCGAATTATCATCTTTAATGATAATGTATGCCAGACCTTTCGCTCCGCTGTTAATGGCTATATTTGTCAGATCGTCAATCTCTTTTCTGCTGAATTTAGCGCCATTTTCAATTTTTAAAGCGTGGACAACGCCGCTGTTTTTAACAATATTGGCAAACACGGCAAAACCGCAATTTTTTACCATTTCAGTAATCTGCTTAATTTCAAGATTATATCTGATATCCGGCTTGTCCGAGCCGTATTTTATCATTGCTTCTTGCCAAGTAATGCGCGGAAAAGGCATTTGCTCCATTTTTTTGTCTTGAACAATTTTTGCAGTCACCTCTATAAAACATTCTTCCATTATTTTAATAATATCTTCTTGCTCCGCAAAACTCATCTCAATTTCAAATTGAGTGAACTCCGGCTGGCGATCTCCGCGCAGATCCTCGTCGCGGAAGCATCGCGGAATTTGGAAGTATTTGTCAATCCCGCCAACCATCAAGAGTTGTTTTAACTGCTGAGGGCTTTGCGGCAGGACATAAAATTTCCCCTTATCAATTCTTGACGGAACTAAATATTCACGGCTACCTTCGGGCGTGTCTTTGATTAAGCATGGGGTTTCAATATCTATGAAGCCGTTTTTGTAAAAATAATCCCTGATCAGTTTTGTTGTTAGATTTCTTAATTCCAAATTTTTCAGCATTCTTTTCCGCCTTAAATCAACATAGCGGTATTTCATCCTAAGTTCCTCGTTCGCCTCTTTGCTTTTGTCTTCGGAAATTTCAAAAGGCGGTGTTTTTGATTTGGAAAATATTTTTATTTTATCGCAGTCAACTTCTATTTCCCCAGTTGCTAATTTTTTATTGATCATATCTTTCGGGCGCAAAACAACTTTTCCTTCGGCTTGAACAACCCATTCGTTTCTAATTTTATCAGCCTCGCTAAAAGCTTCTTGTCCGATTTCAGGATTAAAAGTTATCTGTGTTAGTCCGTATCTGTCCCGCAGATCAATAAAAATTACGCCGCCATGATCGCGGCGGCTATGTGCCCAGCCGGCAATTTTTACTCTTTTGCCAGCGTCCTTTTTTGTTAATTGTCCGCAAGTGTGCGTTCGCAGCATAGATTTTAAAAATAAAATATTAAAACATATTATTTTGATATTACTTTGAATTTTTATTTTTGGCAATAGCCGTTCAATTATAAATAAAAAAAGCGGTTATCAAGATAACCGCTTTTAAAATTTTAAATATCCTATGCTCGTTTTTCTCGTTGTTTAAATTCTTTAAAACCATTAAGAAAATTTTTACCTACAGTTTTTC
Organism: Candidatus Parcubacteria bacterium; assembly: GCA_023135505.1. Classification (GTDB taxonomy): domain Bacteria; phylum Patescibacteriota; class Patescibacteriia; order JAACEG01; family JAACEG01; genus JAGLTA01. Next base: position 2,293 of record JAGLTA010000029.1, read on the forward strand.
TATTTCGGGATTATTTTCCGGCTCTTTTTTATTTTTTAAAAATTCTTTAACATCCTTTGGCTGGGCAAAATTTACCAACTTCTTTCTACTCCTCTTATTTGACTGCTTAAAAGCATTGTCTATGCTTAATTTTTCCATACTATTTAAAGTTAAAAATAAATTTGTTTATATTTTAGCATAATTTTATTATTTAGGGAAATATTTTTTAATTTCCGTTTATTACTTTCAATTACGAAGTATTATTCTAAAATCGCCTGTCATTCCGAACTTGATTCGGAATCCGTCATTACTGTTCGCTATATTATGATTAAGCTCAATAAAACTTAAATATCATAGTCTATTTTGCCGAGTAATATTTAGTTAATAGTAAACACAGATCCTGAATCAAGTTCAGCATGACAAATTTTTTGAATTTCGTAATTTAAGGTTATTAGCATCGTGAGTTGACAAAATTGGAAGATTTGCTATGTTTATAATAAGTAATAAATTTAATTAAATATAAATATATGGCTCATAGAAAAGCAGGCGGAACGGCTAGTAATCTTCGCGATTCAAGATCGCAGCGATTAGGCGTTAAGTTGCATGACGGGCAGTTTGCCAAATCAGGATCTATCATTATACGCCAGCGCGGAACAAAATTTCATCTTGGAGAAAATGTGATGCTTGGCAAAGACCACACGATTTTTTCCGTTATTGAGGGGAAAGTAAAATTTTCCTCAAAAACGCTTAAAAAATACGACGGCAGCCTTAAAAAGACAAAAATCGTGAGTGTTGTTAAGGATAGCGTTAAAAATTAAAACGGGACTATAGTCCTGATAATCAGATGGACGGCAAAATCGGAACCTTATATGTTGTCGCAACACCGATAGGAAATTTAGAAGACATAACTTTAAGAGCCCTTAAAATTTTAAAAAGGGCTGATTTTGTTTTGTGTGAAGATACCCGCGTTACAGGAAAACTGCTGTCTCATTATGAAATTAAAATTCCAGCTATTTCCTGCCACCAGCATTCTGATTTGAAAAAGATAGGTTATATTTTAAATCTGTTGTCGCAAGGCAAAAATTTAGCTTTGGTCTCCGACGCTGGCACCCCGGCAATATCAGATCCCGGCGGAAAATTAGTTGAAGCGTCAATAAGCAGATTTGGCAGTTTGATAAAAATAGAGGCAATTCCAGGACCGTCAGCGGTTATCGCGGCGCTGTCTATCTCAGGCGTTCCTGCTGACAAGTTTATTTTTTTAGGTTTTCCTCCGCATAAAAAAGGGAGGCAGAAATTTTTAAGCAAAATTATAGGCAGTGAAATTACAGCTGTTGTTTATGAATCCAAGCACAGAATCATTAAATTTTTAGAGGAGTTGAATTTATTGATTAAACTGAAAAAACAGGAAGATAAAAATTTTGCGGTTAAAATTATTGTCTGCCGCGAACTCACAAAAATGCACGAGACTGTTTATCGCGGAGATATAGAAAATATTTTAAAAGAGATAAAAGAAAATAGCAACGCGCAAAAAGGCGAGTTTGTTGTCGTGATTGCAAAATAGCAAGTCGCCTCATTTTGTATCATGCCTTTTTATTAGATTAGAATTTCTGCAAAAGATGAGATACATAGGT
>JAGLTA010000003.1 GCA_023135505.1 Candidatus Parcubacteria bacterium
GTGACAAACATAACATTCATAATTCCGATTCCAGACACTAATAAAGTAATAGCCGCGATTGTCGTTAAAAGCAAAGACATAAGTTTCGCTGCGTCTTGCGCGGCTCCCACCATTGCTCCTGCGTCCATTATTCTGAAATCGTCGGCCTGACTGTCTTTTAACTTATGCTCATTTCTCAAAGACAACACTATCTCCTTTGACGCAATCTCAATATTTTCCACATCATCAGCTATCGTAAATATCATTATAAAAGCCTTACTTCCTAATATGCTTTTCTCCGCCATAGAGTTTGGCAAAAAAACAGAATCGTCCAAAGAGCTTCTGCCCATGCTTCTTCCCGTCTCCTTGACTATTCCGATTACTTCAATTATTTTACCGTTTATTTTTATGTTTTTACCGATTATTTCTTCCTCTTCTGAAAATAGCGTTTCCGCAACACCGCTTCCAATGACAGCAACTTTTTCATTATTATCCATATCTTCTTCTGATATCAGCCGCCCCTTGTCAATTTTTATATTGGACATTTCAAAATAATTGCTTTCAACTCCCAATATGCCGAAAGTGCCGTCTTCTGATTCAAAAGAGACGGCCATATTTTCCTGTATCACGGCGGTTGCCTCTGAAATATGCGGACAATTTTCTACTATAACTTTAGAATCCGCGGTTTTTAATTTTGAACTTTCTGTTTTTCCTCTCATTGCCATAACAAGAATAGAATTAGCGGACAATCCCTGAAATTGATCATCTACCGCTTTTTTCGCGCCTTGCCCTATGGCAAATACGGCTATAACGGTGGAAACCCCGATAATTATTCCGAGCATTGAAAGAAATGTTCTGGTCTTATTTGTCAGTAAAGACTCGAACGCCATTTTTATAATTTCTAATTTCATACTAATAATTTGAAGTTAATTTATAATTATTATCCACTGCTTTTCCGTCTCGCATAAAAATTATTCTATCTGCGTATTTCGCGACTTCTGCCGTATGGGTAACCATAATAATTGTTTTATTTTTCTTTTTTAATCCAATAAATATTTCCATTATTTCAATGCCTGACTTTGAATCAAGCGCGCCAGTCGGTTCGTCAGCTAAAATTATATCCGGATCATTGATAATAGATCTGCAAATAGAAACGCGCTGCTGCTGTCCTCCAGAAAGCTCAGAGGGCTTATGATTTGCCCTATCTTTTATATTAACGCTATTCATAAGTTTCATAGCCCTTTCTTCTCGGACTCTTTTTTCTTCTCCTGCGTAAAGAGCAGGTAAAGCAATATTTTTCAAAGCTGTAAGGCGAGAGAACAGATTAAACTGCTGAAAAATAAAACCCATCATTTTATTTCTAATAAAAGCCAGCGTATAATCATCTCTAACTTCTCCGATATTTTCTCCATCCAAAAAATATTCTCCGTCAGTAAGAGGATGAAGGCATCCTATAATATTCAATAAAGTTGTTTTTCCGCAGCCAGATTCTCCCATTAATGCCACAAACTCTCCTTTTCTAATATCAAGATTAATGCCGTTAAGAACCTTTATTTCTTCGCCATTAGAAAGATAATACGACTTATGCGCGTTTTTTAACTGTATTGCTAATTTTTTCATAACTTTTTGACTTTAAGAACTTTTGACTCAGTACGCTATTTTATCGCCTGCGTTTAATCCTGAAATAATTTCAACATTTTTGCCGTCTGTAAATCCTGTTACTACCGGCACCCATTCTTCATCGCTATTTAACACTGACGGGGTATCGTTAACATTGCTAACCGCGCTAACTGGAACAATTAAAACATCTTTTGCTTCGGCTAATACAAAATCAACATAAGCGGTCATGCCCTCCCTTATCTGATTATCTCCTTTGTTTATTATCACGATACGAACTAAATATGTAACAATTCCGCTATTGTTTGTTTTTGAAGTGAGTGAAATAAAACTAACTTCTCCATCAAGCATTAAGTCGTCCAAGGCGTCAAAAACGGCATAGACAGTTTGTCCGATTTTAATTTTATTTATATCTGCTTCTTCAATATCTGCTTCAATAAATAATGTATCGTTGTTTATAATAACCGCCACAGGATCGCTGCTGCTATTATCCACTATAATATCTCCTGTTTTGTAATTAAGCCGCGCAACCTCGCCGTCAATTGGAGATATGATAGTCGCGTTTTTTAATTCGTTCTGAGCTTTTTCAAGACTGACAGAAGCGCTGGTTAATCTTGAGCGCGCAGAGGCTTTTTCTGCTTCAGTTAATGGAGCCATTAGACTATCGTAATCGCGCTTAATTTGCTCAAGGCTTAATTTCTTGCTTTCTAAGGCTGCTTCTGAATTTTCAATGCTCCGCTCAGCGTCAGCTTTGGCATTTAAAAGGTCTCTTTCAGCATTATCAAAATCCCTTTTAGCGTCTTCATAATCAGTAATATAATCATCAAGATTATCTTTGGCGTCATCAACTGCTTCAATTTTTGTGTTTATTGCTGTAATTTTAGTATTAACAGTTGTCCTATTTGCGATAATCGCTGACATAAAACTATCAAATTCTGTTTGCGAAAGATTAGATGAAATAATAGTCGCTTCCAGCATTAATTTCATATAATATAAATGTTTCTCAAATTCCCGCAAAGTTAAAGCAGCTTGATTTGCCGCTGCGTCAATTTCGTTATAAGGACTATTAAAATTTAATAATACAACCGAATAATTAAGTGTGTTTAATTCATCTCTAGATTTTACATAACTGTCTTTTGCATGATTTAGCGAAGATGAATTTTTTACTCCTAAGACACTTTCAAAATCATCGTTTATGTGCTTATCGTCAATCCCTACTATTTCATCTGATTCTTTCAAAATGCTGTCCAAGCTTATGTTAATTGATTTTATCGTGTCCACTAAACTTTCATAAGAATCATTTACATCCTCGCTGCTTAATTCGTTTTGATTATCGTCTAAATTTTTTTTAGCATCTTTCAGATCGTTTTCAGCGTCATAAATATCATCCTCTGCTCCTTGAATGATTTCTTCGGCGGATTGCTTTGCGCCTTCCAGGCTAATCTCTGCTTGATTTAAAGATATTTCCGCTGAAGCAACTCTGTCTTTAGCGTCAGTTATTTCTTCGTCTGCCGCTCCATTCATTGTTTGATTATAATCCGCTAAAGTTGACAAATAATTTGAATAAGCGTCGCGAACATTAAGTTCCAAAGTTTCGGTTTTTACAGTAGCTATTTTATCGCCTTTTTTAATTTTGTCTCCCTCTTTGATAAATACTTCTTCTACTTCCAAATTGCTGCCGCTAACCGAAAAAGACAGTTCAACACCGTCTTCCGCGACAACCTTGCCGTCTGATTCAATGGAAATTTTTAAATCATCTTTTCTTGCTGTCCATTCTTTTTGTGAAACAGCCGCCTCTCTTCCGCCGTTTTCATTAAAATAAAAATAGGAGGAAATTAAAACTAAAAAAATGATAACTAATATTACCATTTTCTTTTTAGTTATTTTAAATTTTCCAACACCTCTATGCTTTCTGCTTTCTTCTAATATAGAATCCATATAATATAAAGTTAAAAATTATAAAGTTATAAAAATTGACGAATTAGCGATTTTTTTACTTTTTACTCATTAATTAATTATCACGAAATTTGCTATATTTTTATCTGTAATAGCCTCATCTGTCCAAATCATAAGCATCTTATCTTTAGCAATATCGTCTAATGTGGCTTCAACCATTTTTTCGTCCTCTTTTTCGTTATCCTTTTTTAACATTTTTATTCCAACTGGAATAATAATTTTTTCTTCTCCTGCGCTCATACTCTTTAACATCTCTAATCTCTCATCGCTGTCTGCTGCCATTCCTGTATTTACGCCTCCGCCCATGCCCATTCCATGTCCGCCTATGCCTCCGCCAAAACCAGATGCCGGTCTTTGTTCTGTTCTGCTATCGTCTTTTTCAATATCTCTATTTTCCATATCCCCATTTTCAATCCTCATTGACCTCTCAATCTTTAAAATTGTAACTTCGTTGCCAATAATAATTTTCACGATCCCAGAAATATTCGGTTTTTCTTCAGGTCTTTCAAAATCAAGCGTCCTGTCATTTCTTAATGTTTTATCGCCTTCGTCTTGCTTGTCATTGTTTTGCTCCACGCATCCGGCTAAAACAAAAATAAGCAATAAACTTATTGTTATAACTTTTTTCATAAAAAATTATTTGATGATTAGCAAAAAAAATATTCTCTGTTATTTAGTAGTACGCAAATAAAAAAATTTTCTTTAAAAATCACAATGTTCTTTATTTTGGCGCTTGAAAAATCCGCGTCCAGATACAACTGGCAAAATTCTTTCCGCGCGAAATTCTTTCTCAGACAGCTTTTCTCCGATAATCCTTATCGACTTATTGATATTTATATCCGCGCGCGGCATAATTTGCGCATTTTTTGCGTAAATAATCCATTCATTTTTATTCAGATCAAGCAGAATAAAAGTGTCTTGATTTTGCGCGGATATAACTATTCCTGCCAGCCTTCCGTTTTCCGGCTGAGACCAAAAATATATCTGGCGATTAAATATTTTAGTATAAAACGGCGCTTTCTCGCCGAAAATATCATCCAAAGCGCTTCCTAATCCCGCGTGAAAAAACAGCGCGCCAAAAATCGCGCTGGCTGCCATAACAGAGACAGCAATAATCAATAAACTGTAGCGATATCCTTTTTTAGTATGTTTAATATTATAATATATGGCAAAAATAGATACTGCTAAAAAAACCAGCCAAAAATACGGCAAAGTAAGCAGAATAAATTCAAGCAAGCCATTGCTTATTTGATTATAAATTCCCCAATCGCTGTTTTTTAAAAGATAGATAATAATTGAAAATGCCGCGGAGCTGATAATAAGGAACATAAAACTGGCGCCCCAGATAGCGTAATTTTTTAAAACAAAAATCCATTTCGGTTTTGGCGCGATTTTTCTATTTTTTATTTTTTTAAGCAAACTCTGCTCAAATTTATCGTTAATCATATATTTTTAGAGTTTAGAAGAATTGCTAAAATTCTTTAAAAATGGCATTTAAAAGCCAATTTTGTCATTCCCGCGAAAGTGGGAATGACAAAAAAACATTATTCTACAGTCTAATTTTAAATTTAATAAACTGTTTTTTAAATTCTTTTTTAAATTCCAATTTTGCCTTGCTGATCAGCGATGCGACCGTTCCCATCGGACGCTTTATAATATCAGATATTTCACTATAATCTTTTTCTTCAAAAAATTT